>JBILYO010000203.1:0-3517 GCA_044377685.1 Polynucleobacter sp.
AGAATATCGCGCCTGTCCCGATGATTTGGGTTGCTCCTTTAGCTCTTTACTTGCTGTCTTTCATTATTTGTTTTGAAGGCAGTGGTTGGTATCAAAGGAAGCTCTTCCTACCCTTATTGGTAGCAGCGCTCTTTATTCTGGCTTATTTGCCAACCTTAGGCTTAAATGAATTGCCGGTGATCATTTCGACGGGTATTAATTTATTTTCATTCTTTGTTATTTGCATGGTCTGTCACGGCGAGTTAGCATCTCAGCAGCCTAATTCACGCTATTTAACAACTTACTATTTAATGTTGGCAGTAGGCGGTGTAATGGGCGGCTTTTTTGTAGGCGTCATTGCTCCATATTGGTTTACTGAAAACTACGAGCTATCGATCGGTATTGTTCTAACCGGTATCGTCGTTGCCTTGGTCTTGTTGTCTAATGCGCGCTTTAAAACCACGCAATTGAAGGTGCTTACCACTGCTGGAATTGCCTCTTTTCTAGTGCTGATTAGCGTGATTCGCATTGATGATCATTCGCATGATGTTGCTGGCATTGAGTTGAGTCACCGAAATTTTTATGGGACCTTAAAGGTTTATGTTGATAAGGCCCGTGGCTACAAAACGATGCAGCATGGCCAAATCAGCCATGGCAGTCAATTTATTGATCCTGCAAAAGCGCAAGAGCCGACTACATATTACGTGCGCGAAAGCGGTGTCGGGCAGGCCATCCTAGTCAAAAACCAATCTAGCCAGCCTATTAAAGTTGGGGTAGTAGGTTTAGGTGTTGGTACCTTAGCTGGGTATGCTCGCAAAGGTGATGATTACCGTTTTTATGAAATCAATCCTCAAGTGATTGATGCCGCTCAAAAGTACTTTACTTTCTTATCCAATAGCCCTGCAAGCATCGAGTATGTTTTAGGTGATGCGCGTTTGCAATTAGAGCAAGAGCCAAATCAACAGTTTGATGTTCTTGTGATTGATGCCTTCTCGGGCGATTCTGTTCCGATCCATTTGCTTACTAAAGAAGCATTTACACATTACTTTAGGCATTTAAAGAGTGATGGAATTTTAGCCTTGCACATTACTAATCGCTTTCTAAACTTAAGACCAGTTGTTAAAACTGCAGCAAATGCATTTGATCAAGATATTAAGGTCATCAGCTTTGCTGCCGCAGAAAATAAGGTAGGCTACCGGTCCGAATGGGCGCTGATCAGTAAGGATAAAAAAGCCTTTCGGGATATTCAATTTATTAACGCTCAAGAGATCGAAGATTCTAAGGGTTTTACCCTGTGGCGCGATGATTACAGTAGTCTCTTATCAATCATCAAATGAACAAAGATATGAGCGAACAAATTAACACTAGCAATTCTTCTGCTGCACAGTCAGCCCCAGTAAATGAACACCTGATTTGGGTAGATATGGAAATGTCGGGGTTAAACCCTGAAACTGACCGTATTTTGGAAATTGCGATCATTGTGACCGATGCTCACCTTAACACGATTGCTACGGCGCCAGTTTGGGTTGTGCATCAGGAAGAGGCGGTTTTAGATGCGATGGATTCATGGAATAAAGGAACCCATGGACGCTCTGGATTAATCGAGAAGGTGAAGGTAGCCACTCAGGATGAAGCTACAGTCGAAGCAGAATGCATCGCGTTTTTAAAGAAATATATTAAGGCAGGTATTGCTCCGATGTGCGGCAATACGATTGGACAAGATAGACGCTTTATGGCCAAGTACATGCCTAAACTAGAGGCATACTTTCATTATCGAAATATTGATGTTTCCACTCTAAAAGAGTTATGTAAGCGTTGGCATCCAGAGTTGGTGAAGGGCTTCACCAAAAAACAGGCTCATACTGCCTTGGCAGACATTGAGGAATCTATTGAAGAATTGAAGTACTACCGTGAGAAATTTATTGTTCCACTACCCTAGTCAGTACTTTATTTTTTGATAGCGCTTTTAGGCCTAAATACTTTAATGACGGACTCATCGGTTTCTATATAGGGACCACCAATGAGATCAATGCAATAAGGCACCGCTGCAAAGATGCCAGGAACGATGGTTTTGCCGTTGGCATCCTTAAGACCTTCCAATGTTTCAGCAATAGCCTTGGGTTGACCGGGAAGATTAATCACTAGAGCAGCATGCCCATCAATTTCTCGAAGCACTGCTGTTTGACGCGACAAAATCGCTGTAGGCACAAAATTGAGGCTAATTTGACGCATCTGTTCGCCAAACCCTGGCATTTCACGGGTTCCTGCCTCCAGGGTGGCCTCTGGGGTGACGTCCCTGCGTGATGGGCCTGTTCCGCCTGTAGTCAGGACTAGATCACAGCCAAGCTCGTCTACCAGCTCCACAATCGTTTCTGTCACGATTTCTGCTTCATCGGCAATCAGCCGCTCATGAAAGACGCAGGGATTACTGAGGACCTTCATTAGCCATGCTTGCAGAGCGGGAATTCCCTCATCCTGATAAACGCCCTTGCTGGCTCGGTCCGAGATAGAAATTAAACCAATTTTGATTTCGTTTGGAGTACTTCTTTTCCAGGCTTCGGTATGCTTCATGTTTCTATTCTAGCTATTATTAGGGCATGTTTACATATACTTCGAATCAGTTTCAAGAAATCGTTGATTTCATGCTTAAAGAGGCCAAAAAAAAGGAGGCTTCAGATGCGATCGCAGAGGTTTCAGAGGGGCAAGGCCTCTCTGTCACTGTCCGCAAGGGAGAGGTTGAGACCATTGAGCAAAGCCTGGATAAACAGGTTGGCGTAACCGTCTTTTTAGGTCATCGACGTGGAAACGCTAGTACCAGCGATTTTTCTAAAGACTCCCTTAAGGCTACAGTGGAAGCTGCATATCATATTGCTCAGCATACTGCGGAAGATAATTGTGCTGGACCAGCAGAACGCGAGCTCCTCGAAAAGAATCCCTTAGATTTAGATTTATTTCATCCGTGGAATATTGATGCTACGCATGCAGTTGAGATTGCGCGGGTAGCAGAGGGAAGTGCATTTTCCGTCAGCAAACAAATTCAAAATAGTGATGGTGCTTCAGTTTCTGCTCACCACGCCCATTTCATGATGGGAACAACTCATGGTTTTATGGGAGGATATCCATTTTCAAGACACTATATTTCCTGCGCGCCGATCGCGACAGAAAAAGGCAAGCAGGCCAAGATGCAACGTGACGACTGGTATTCCAGTTCACGCATCCCGCAGGAGTTAGCAGATCCAGCCGCAATTGGTCAGTACGCTGCACAGCGAGCGCTATCACGTCTGCGAGCGAAGTCCTTAACGACGCGTCGTTGCCCGGTCATTTTTGAGGCGCCTCTGGCCGCTGGCTTATTGGGTAGCTTAGTACAAGCTGTTTCTGGTGGTGCTTTGTATCGCCGCTCTAGTTTCTTGCTGGATAGTTTAGGCAAACAGGTGCTGCCAAAACATATCAGTCTATTTGAAAACCCTCATTTGAAATCGATGACCGGAAGCACGCCGTTTGATGAAGAGGGTGTAAAAACCGCAGCACGCACAGTAGT
>JBILYO010000204.1:0-3511 GCA_044377685.1 Polynucleobacter sp.
AATGCGACGATCCTCAATGTGCAAGAAATAACGGTCATACAGAGTTTGCAAACCAAGGTAATTAAATTGCAAGTCACGGCTTGCATTTAAGGCAGCGGCCAATCTAGGCAAATCAAATTCACGCATACGAGGATCTAAGAGCTCAGCAGAAATACCCTCATTAATGTACTTAGCAAAATACGTTCCATACTCAGCTTGCATATCGCCCTGCAAGACTTCTTTACCCAAGATTTCTTTACGAATGACGTGCATCAAAATACGGGCTGTCACTTGGCTATAAGCAGGATCTTTTTCAATCAATGTGCGGGACGCCAAAATAGCAGAGTCATACACCTGTGCCATTGGCACACCATCATACAAATTCTTGATTGTTTCAGTAATGATTGGAGTTGCATCAATATGATTTCCCAAGCCTTCACAAGCAGCTTCAAGCACGGTGCGTAAAGCAGCCATATCTAACCACTTCTCTTCGCCGTTGTCGGTCACTTTGATACCAGAATCACCGGCTTGATTTGCAGTTTGTGTTTGCTGAGAAACTTCTTGTTGAGCAGCACGCTCTTGATTGCGTTTTTCGCGATACAAAACGTAGGCGCGTGCCACATTGTGCTCACCACTTCGCATCAAAGCTAATTCAACTTGATCTTGAATATCTTCGATATGAAAAGTACCGCCGTTGGGACGGCTACGTAACAAAGCGCGCATAACAGCATGGGTCAATTGCTCAACCTGCTCACGAACGCGAGCAGAAGCAGCGCCTTGACCGCCATTAACTGCCAAAAATGCTTTCGTTACAGCAATCGCAATTTTGGATGGCTCAAAAGCGACTACTGAGCCATTGCGACGAATAATTTTGTAATCAGATAATTGAGTTGCCTGATTGCCACCAACACCACCAGCCACAAAACCGGCAGAAGGGGCCTGACTAATAGCCCCTGCAGAACCCATTCCTGGATTATCAATACCAGAAGTTTGGCCTGCTGCTTGTGGATTAGCGTATGTCATGTTGCTCCTGCATTTATATAGTTATTTGGACAAAATATCGTTAAAAAACAATGGGGTATTGCGAGATTTAAACACTACATCTAGTGTCTTAAAGTGCATAAGCTACTAAGTATAGGGAAATATTTAAATTTTGGTAAGCTTTTTCTGACCAATATTTATCAGTATTTTTACTGAGATATGCACTGATTTTGTACTTAATTTGGTCGGTGTTTTAGCGCCCCATTTAGATAAAGGCTAGAAAAGTGAGTATCTGCTCACATATAAAAATTAGCCCTAGCGGGAATGCAAACCAAAAGGTAATTTTTCTATTGGAAGACCTGTAGCTTTTTGGAACTTTTTCCAATCAAAAGATTTTCCTGGATCTGTTTTTCTTTCTGGCGCGATATCGCTGTGACCTGCAAGCTGTAATTTTGGATACGATTTAGTCAACTCCGATACGAGCTTTGCCAAAACTTGATACTGCGCCTCTTCGAAAAAGGTTTCGCCATCACCCTCTAGCTCAACCCCAATAGAAAAATCATTGCATTTTTCTCTCCCCAGGAATGAGGAGGAGCCGGCATGCCAAGCTTTGCGTTGAGTTGAAACAAATTGAATTAATTGCCCCGCACGGGTAATTAAAAAATGGCTAGAAACTTTTTGTTCTGCGATTTCTTCAAAATACGGATGTGCTTTTGAGTCAAGCTGATTTTGGAAAAAATCGACTATGTATGAGCTGCAATCCCGATTTCCAAATTCGCCTGGTGGAAGGCTAATGTGATGCACTACCAGCAAATCCGGCGCGATCTTTTCTGGTCGATTGTCCTGATTGGGAGATATTCGCCAGGCTGCGTTTCCCAACCAACCCTGATCATCCAATGCGTTTAAGTGCTCACGAGAACAATAAGAGCGATCTTCAAATATGAGAGAGTCTGATTTTGGCAAATGCACTTTGCAATACTGACAGGGCACCATGGCTTCTGGCTCGGATGGAGTCTTAGGCTTGCTAGGCTTAGCGCTAAAGGGATTCCGAATAACTCCCTTAGCTTGTTTTTTCCCCTTAAACCAAAGGTAAAAAAGTCCGCTACCTAATAAAAATAGTAGCCACTTATACAAAGGTCATGCTTTCTGAAGAATCACTTCTAATACAAACCGACTGCCAACATAAGCAAGTAATAAAACAACATAAGCACTCAATACCCAGCGAATTGCAGCCCAGCCACGTAAACCAACCCACCAACGGGCGATCAGTAAACCGGCGAATAAAAACCACGAGATGAGTGCAAAAATAGTTTTATGGTCAAACACGAAAGGCTTACCAAATAAAACCTGTGAAAAGAATAGGCCAGAGAAAATGGTCATCGTTAAGAGTGCAAAACCAACATAAAGCAAATTAAATAGCAGGCTTTCCATCATCATCAGTGGCGGTAAATCTTCCAACCAATGCGAAAGACGACTATTGGGAACAATGGCTAATTGACGGTGTAAGGCACGGTCGTAAACACTCATCAACATAGCCTGCATAGCCGCTAGACTTAATAAACCCACTGAGATAGTTGCAACAATAAAGTGAGCCTTGAACCAAGGATCTGAAACAGCCAAAGGAGAGATGACTACCCCAGGGAAAAAGATCGGGAGAAGAGAGCAAAATAAAGCGAATAGTATTGACATCCAAAGTAAGCTAGCGATTGGCAAAAACCAGGATTGGAACCAATAAAACGCTAATCCTACCCAGGCAATCAAGGATAAGTCCTGAGCAAACCCAAAGATGAAACCTTGGGGTGTAAAGACGGAATCATGTAATTCAATGCCGTGAAGTAGCAAAATCACAAAAATACAGGCTTGCATCAAACCAGCAGATAAAGAGGATTGCTTGCCAGCGCTAGCTCTCTGACTCAAATAGAGCAGTAAAAGCAAATAAAGGGCTGGGGGAAGCCAACCGAAACTTGAGTGACCTAAAATATCCATATGGAAAGTCTAATCGATAAATGCTAGAGAACCTCACCGATCGCCTATCGCGCGTTGTTAAAACGATGCGGGGGCAAGCCCGTCTCACAGAAAGTAATACCGCTGAGATGTTGCGGGAAATCCGTCTAGCCTTACTGGAGGCTGACGTCGCCCTACCGGTAGTGAAGTCTTTGCTCGAACAAATCAAATTTAAAGCCCTTGGTGAGGAAGTGGTTGGTAGCCTGAGTCCTGGTCAAGCATTGGTTGGGGTAGTACAACGCGAGCTTACCCAAGTCATGCAGGGCGACACCAATCAAAGTGGCGACCTTAATCTGGCTGCCCAACCTCCTGCAGTGATCTTGATGGCCGGCCTTCAAGGTGCCGGTAAGACTACCTCAGTAGGCAAATTAGCCAAGTGGCTGCAAGAAAAAAAGAAGAAGAAAGTACTCACCGTTTCTTGTGACGTCTACCGTCCTGCCGCTATTGAGCAATTAGAAACGGTTACCAAGCAAGTGGGGGCGGAATTTTTTCCAAGCAATATCAATCAAAAACCGAACGATATTGCTCTTGCTGCCCTAGACTGGGC
>JBILYO010000205.1:0-3501 GCA_044377685.1 Polynucleobacter sp.
TTCCACTTGATGCCTTTGGTTCCCAACATGCCAGGCGCCTGATCCTTTAAATAGACATACAAGGGATGAGTACTATCCCCATTAACATCAATTTTTTCGAACATTGGAAAAGTAACGCCATAGTTAGTACTGCAAAAACTTTGAATTTGCTCTGCCAAGCCGGGCTCTTGAGCGCCGAATTGATTACATGGGAACCCTAATATCTCCAGGCCTTTAGCTTGATATGCAGAATACAGATTTTGTAAATCACGATATTGAGAAGTGAAACCACAGTTACTTGCGACATTTACTATTAAAAGTATCTTGCCAGCATAATCCTGCAAGTTTTCTGGGGATCCATTAAGTCTTTTTAGGGGGATATTTGGCAACATGTTTACTCTCCATATTCATAAAATCGATCTGCAAATATTTGATATTCAGGTCATAATAAATGGATTATGTTTACTTTGTTTTTTACTCCTTTACCCTATAAATCATAATGACTAAAGGACCGTGTGAATTCTGCTAATGCACCCTATCGGAGCTTATGCACCGACTGTGGAATTTCTCGAACTGATAATCCAAAACGTTGCGGTGAGGCCTGTCAATTTATCAAGCCGAATTACCCAGCACTTGAAACTCAGGTTCACGGTAGAGCAAGAGACTTGGGTCGTCCTGATGAGCTGCATTTTGGTCCCTTTATTAAAATGCTTAGGGCAGGGCTTAAAAATCCCAGCACAGGTGCGCAATGGACTGGCATTACCACTCGCATTGGTGAGCGTTTATTAGAAACTGGCGCGGTAGATGCGATTTTGACAATGACTGAAGATCCTAATGATCGTTGGAAGCCATTACCAATCATTATTGATAAAGCATCTGATATGGCCAAGTGTCGTGGCATGAGAATGGGCTATGCCCCGCTTCTCTCCCTGTTAGAGCCTGCGATTGCCAAAGGCTATAAAAAGATGGCTGTGATTGGTATCCCTTGTCAGGTATATGCCTTAAGGGCGCTAGAGAAAGAGCTTGGACTAAAAAAACTTTATGTTATCGGTACACCCTGCTCTGACAACACTACTACCGAAAATTTTCATCACTTTCTGTCGCTCGTTAGCTCAGAGCCTGATGAGATTAACTATCTTGAATTTAGAGCGGATTACCATGTAGAGGTCCGCTTCAAAAGCGGTAAGAAGAAAGAGATTCCGTTTCTTCAATTACCGCTCTCTACTTTGCCAAATGACTTCTTCCCCTTAACCTGCCGTACCTGTGTCGATTACACCAATGTGCTATCGGACATCACTGTTGGTTATATGGGTGGACAAGGAGAGCAATGGCTCATTGTTCGTAATGAGCGCGGCGAAGAATTATTAAATCTTTTAGGTGATGAAGTGCGTACCTCAGCACCGGGAACGGCTGGTAAACGTCACTCTGCCGTTGTTGGTTTTATGAAAAACGTGGAGCGCGCAGCTGGCGGACTTCCTTTAAGAAAAATGCCGAATTGGCTAAGGCCGATCGTGGGTTGGTTAATGCCTAAAGTGGGTCCTCGTGGTCTTGAATTTGCTCGTACACGCGTTGAGATGAAAGCGATTGAAACAGTGCTTCACCTGAGAAGAGAGCAGCCTGCAAAAATAGCTTCCATGGTTCCCAAACATATCTGGCCCTTGGTAGAGCCCTATGGCATTACGCCCACCGAACAAGAAATTCATAAACCCTAAACTATTTTCCCTTTGGAGCATTCCATGGCTTTATTCCTAATTGGACTCATTATTTTTCTCGGTAGCCACTCTACTCGCATCTTTGCTGAGTCATGGCGCAACCAAATGATTGACCGAATCGGTGAGGTGAAATGGAAAGGTTTGTACACCATCATCTCTTTGATTGGCTTCATCATCATGGTGATTGGTTATGGTCAAGCAAGGCAAAATACAGTGGTTTTGTGGCAGCCCAATATTGCTCTCATCTACATTGCCCTAGTCTTAAACCTCATCGCCTTTATCTTCCTAGCAGGAAGCTCACCTTCGAATAATGCGATTCGCCTCAAACTCAAGCATCCTATGATTTTGGGTGTCAAAGTATGGGCTTTAGCCCACCTCCTCTCCAATGGCACTCTAGTCAATCTCATTCTATTTGGCGCCTTTTTAATTTGGGCCGTACTCGATTTTCGTTCAGCTAGAAAGCGCCCTATTCTTATCCCTGAAAAAGCTATCGTCAGCACAAAAGCCTCGGTGATTACCATCGCTTCTGGAATAATCCTTTGGATTATTTTCATATTCGGATTGCATCAATACCTCATTGGAGTTTCTCCTCTCGCCCAGCTGTCTTGAGTACTCTTTTGAAATCATCCGGTATGCGCACTCAGAGGGTCTTATTCAGCCTACTATTGACGCTAACTTTATGGGGATGTGATGCTCAAGCCCCAAAATTGGAAGCTATAGATAGTCAGAGTAAAACATTATCATGCTCTCTCAACAGCAGTCCCATTCAGATATTGATTACTAAGGGCTCTCTCGATGCAATCCTACTCTATGAGGGCAAAGAGATTAAGGTGAACCTGCTAGAAGTAAAAGATTTTTATCAAATATTGATGCGCTTTGATCCGCAAATTGGGCAACTCAAAATGAATAAGATGGGTAATGAGTTGACTCAAGTCAAAAATGGCAGCGAACAAACAACTGCTTGTGTGGCAGAATTGAACAAATCTTAAGGCAAACATCATGAGAAAAAATCACTACATTATTGGCTTGCTTATTTTTGCTTGCTCACAAAATTGGGCTGTGGCTCAATCTGCTCAGGTAGCACCCATTAAGACAATTGCCTCATTAGATGTTGCCCGCTATCAGGGTACTTGGTATGAGATTGCGAAGTTTCCGAATTGGTTTCAAAGAAAATGTATCGCCGATACCAATGCGACCTATAAGATTAAAGATGATGGCAATGTGAGTGTGACTAATCGCTGCACATTTGAAGGCGGGGGGAAAGGTGAAGCAATCGGTACCGCAAGGCAAATTGGCGCTTCAACTTCTCCAACTCTGGAGGTGCGCTTTGCGCCAGATTGGCTGGCTTTTCTGCCGATGGTCTGGGGTGATTATTGGGTAATCGATATTGATCCTGAATACCAATTGGCCGCAGTGAGCGACCCCGGGAGAAAATATCTCTGGATACTCTCCCGCACTAAGACGGTAGAGCCCAGCAAATACCAGGCGCTACTGGGTCGCCTAGTAAATGATAACGGCTTCAACCTTGAGCAGCTGAGCCTAACACCGCAAAATTAAACTGAGAACAAGAATTTAATAAAGGTAATTCCGATAATCAAGCCTGAAAATGCAATGATCCCAATCAGGTACATCTTGCCTGTTTTATTCTTCAATGTTGTTGCACTGTTATCTCTCATAATTCCACTTCCCTTCAGTTTTATGACTAATTGAAAACTGCTGCTGATTAATACTTCTTAAACTTTCGCAAAACCCAATAAATGGGCGGTATCTTTTAAGAAAATCTTTAAGTGCGCCATAGGGTCACGACGAA
>JBILYO010000062.1:0-10376 GCA_044377685.1 Polynucleobacter sp.
CTAAACCAAGCTTTGGTGGTGGTGGCGGTCGTCCTGGTGGTCGCTCTGGCGGTGGTGGCGGTGGTAATCGCTCTGGCGGTGGCGGCGGTCGTTATGGCTCCGGTGCTCGTTCTGAGTCGCGCTTTGGTGGTGGTAGCAGCGGTGGCCGTTCATCGGACTCACATCCTGCACGCTCTGCCGACTCCCGTCCTGCGCGCTCTGCTGATTCACGTCCAGCGCGTTCTGCTGACTCCCGTCCTGCCCGCTCTGCCGACTCACGTCCAGCAGGCCCACGTTTTGCTAAGCCAAAATCTGGCGGCCAACGCAGAAACTTTAGCGGTAGCTAAACATGAATCCCCGCAATCGCCTCCGTTCTGCATGGAATCGAGTCGGTTCCGGGAAGATTCATCGGGCGCCACGCAAGTGGCAGCCTTGGCTTAGTGATACTGGATCACTTACTCAAAAAATTGAGAAGGCAATTGGTCAAAAACTAGAAGTGGAAGTTTTGCGTGATTACCCTCAATCCTTAAATAACGACGAAAGTCGTTATTTTCATTTCCGCATTAGACGTTGTCGTGTGCGGGAGGTTTTGTTATGTGCAAACAATGTTCCTTTAGTTATTGCGCATAGCGTAATACCTACCTTTAGCTCCAGTGGTAGTAATCATGCCATTTTACGATTAGGTAAAAAGCCGCTAGGCGCCGTACTCTTTGCTAAAAGTCGTAAGCATTCAAAGCCAAAGTATCCACGTGATATTGCACGCTTAGATAAAAGTAGTGCCTTATGGAAAAAATGCTCCCAATATCTACCTGGGCTGAGTTCACCCTTATGGGCGCGACGTACACTCTATCGCCTGAAGGGTCATCCCATCCTCGTCAACGAAATTTTCCTGCCTGAGTTACTGCAGTACTGAATGACTTAGAGCGATAGCCAAGCCAAAGTAGTTTTGATCAAAGCTTCATCACCAGACTCTGTAGTAAACACCTCACCAAAGCCAATCAGCTCTGCAGCATCTGCGATATTATGATGCGGACAAATAGCGCATGCACTACTTAAGCCATAAGTGAATTGATCTTCAATCACCTTACCTAAGTAGCGGACCGCTTCAGAGGAGGTCAGAAGCCATAGGGATTTAGAAAAATCCATATCGTGAATCGATTGCCAAACAGGATTATCAATATCCAAAGGAATACGGGTATAGGTTGAAATCCCTTCAACTGTAGCGCCTACCTTTTTCAGGGTGTCGGCAAGCCAATCGCGCCCGCCCTCACCTTTAAAAATAACAACTTTCTTACCCTGCCAATCCCATCCGAGCTTTTGTAATTCTTGCCATAAACCTTCTGAGTCCCACTGCGCATTATTTTCTGGAATGATGATAGGTGTTGGTTTGATTTCTGCACCAATACCATGATTTTGCAAGGCAAGCTTACTACTGCCCCCCATTACTCCAATAGGAATAATCTTTTTTGAAAAGTCTTGCCAATCTCGCTCCAATAAGCGCATCACACTTTCAATCGCATTGGGACTAACAAAGATCGCTAGATCAGTGTCTTGCAAAGCAGATGAAATGTGATCGGCCAAAGCTGCGTCCGTCTTAGGCACTATGGTCAACAAAGGTAAAGAAATAATTTCTGGAAGACTGCGCTTTGCAACGCTACTTTTCTCAATCGCTTGCATAAGAACTTCAATGAGTTGACGAGCTTGCCCACTAGGTCTAGTGACGACGATCGTTTTAGCACTCATGGTCTTGCCTGATTAGCTATTGTTTTGGAATCTTCGGTATCAACTCTGCTGCACCTTGATCAAGTAAATCTTGAGCAACTAATAATCCCAAAGCTTCAGCCTGTGCAATTGACTGAACTGGGGCACTACCACTGGCTAGGCAAATCGCTTTACCATCGGTACTAGCCACAAAGGAGCGGATGTGCATATGGTCTTTATCCCAGACGGCATGCGCTGCCAAAGGCACTTCACAGGAACCACCTAACTGGCGAGAGACCATCCGCTCGGCACTAACGGCATAAAGGGTGGGCAGGTCATTTAAGGGCGCTAGCCATTGTTTGATATTGGGATGCGCGCTTAAGGTCTCAATGCCAAGCGCTCCTTGGCCGGCTGCTGGTGTGTAAGGGTCATAAGGTAAAAAGGCTCGAATACGACTCTCTAGTCCTAAGCGCTTTAAACCTGCTGCAGCCAAAATAATGGCTTGATACTCGCCGCGATCAAGCTTACCCATGCGGGTATCTAAATTACCCCTTAAGGGCTCGATCACGAGGTGAGGGAACTTGGACCGAATGACTGACTCACGGCGCAAGCTAGAAGTACCAACAATGGCCCCTTGTGGAAGGTCTGCTAGGCTAGCGTAGTCATTAGAAACAAAGGCATCACGGGCATCTTCCCGAGCCATGACACACGATAGATCAAATCCATCAGGCATTACCATCGGCACGTCTTTCAAGGAATGAACCGCTAAATCGGCACGGCCATCCTCTAGGGCGGTTTCCAGTTCTTTGACGAAAAGGCCTTTGCCCCCCACTTTAGAGAGGGCTTTATCCAAGATCTGGTCCCCGCGAGTAGTCATGCCCAAAATCTGGACATCACACTGGGGATAGAGCTTTTTAAGGCAATCGCGGACAAATTGAGCCTGCCACATGGCCAGACGGCTTTCACGGGAGGCGATGACCAGGCGTGCAGGGGAGGATAAGGAAGGAGAATTTAGGGTTTGGGACATAACATTTAAAATAATAAAAGACCTCCACCAATATACTGTGTTTATGAGCTCATCAAAAAATTCCTTAGCCAACAAAGCCCAAGCATGGTCAGCCCGTTTTGACGAGCCCGTGGACGAACTTGTTCAGCGCTACACCGCCTCTATTGGCTTTGATCAACGCTTTGCGATGGTTGATATTGCCGGATCTCTAGCTCATGCAGAAATGCTGGCCAAGCAAAAAATTATCAGTTCTCAAGATTTGGCTGATATCCAGAAGGGTATGGCTCAAATTAAGAGTGAAATTGAGTCAGGTCAATTTAATTGGCAATTGGCGCTCGAAGATGTTCACCTTAATATTGAAGCCCGCCTCACCGAATTAGTGGGCGATGCTGGTAAACGGCTTCATACTGGTCGTTCACGTAATGATCAAGTGGCAACGGATTTGCGTCTATGGATGCGCGGCAGTGTTGATGATATTGCTATTACTCTTAAATTATTACGCACTGCTCTTTTGGATTTAGCAGAAAAGCATGCCGCTACCATCATGCCCGGCCACACTCATTTACAGGTGGCACAACCCATTACGTTTGGTCATCACCTGATGGCTTATTACGAAATGTTCAGTCGTGACACTAGCCGTTTAGCTGACTTACGAGCCCGCTTTAATCGCTTGCCTTTAGGTGCTGCAGCATTGGCTGGCACTTCCTACCCAATTGATCGTGAACAGGTCGCACGCACCTTAGGCTTTGATGGTATCTGCAATAACTCCCTAGATGCAGTCTCGGATCGCGACTTTGCAATTGAGTTCTGCGCTTTTGCATCCATCTTGATGATGCATGTTTCCCGTTTATCCGAAGAGCTGATTCTTTGGCTTAGTCCACGCTTTGGCTTTATTGATTTACCTGATCGCTTTTGCACTGGCAGCTCTATCATGCCGCAAAAGAAAAACCCAGATGTTCCTGAGTTGGCAAGGGGCAAGACTGGTCGCGTGTATGGTGACTTGATTGCTTTATTGACGCTCATGAAGGGGCAGCCCCTCGCATACAACAAAGATAACCAAGAAGATAAAGAGCCTTTATTTGATGCAGTAGATACCGTACAAGATACCTTACGAATCTTTGCTGATATGGTTCCACACATTGAAGTCAAGGCCGATGTGATGAAAGCTGCTGCACAAGAGGGTTTTGCGACAGCCACTGACTTGGCTGATTATTTAGTGAAAAAAGGTCTGGCATTTCGTGATGCTCATGAAGCAGTAGCCCATGCTGTCAAAGCCTGTGTTGGTAGAAATTGCATGCTGACTGATCTGAGTCTTACTGAATTGCGTTTTGCCTGTGGATTGGATAACCGCCCCGAACTCATGAGTGATGATGTCTTCTCTCTACTGACGGTCGATGGGTCGGTGCAATCTCGCCAACACGCTGGTGGTACTGCACCAGCGCAAGTACTGGCAGCCATCAAAAAAGGCCGCGCAGATCTGTAAAGGGCATAGGGTTCTGGTCTAAGCCGGTTCAATAGATCCAAACCCATTGCTATTAGCAGGATTCAGCGTCGGCCTGTCCCAAGCTACAGCGTTATGTCTGGCTCCTGCCTGACACAGTCGACGTAATACTCACTACGTCCATCAATATCTGCTTTAACAAGACCGTGAATATCGGTCTCAAAGCCAGGAAACTTCTCATTGAAGTCACGAGCGAAGTACAGATAATCCACAATCCGTTTATTAAATCGCTCGCCCGGAATCAACAATGGAATACCAGGGGGATATGGGGTTACTAACATTGCGGTTACACGACCCTCTAACTGACCTAGTGGCAGTCGATCAACCTCTTTGTGTGCCATCTTGGCCCAAGCTTCCGAGGGCATCATTGCGGGAACCATATCAGAGGTATACATCTCTGTTGTCATGCGAGCCACATTACGGCTCTTATAAAACTCATGAATCTGTTGGCAAATATCTTTCAGGCCAACACGCTCATAGCGTGGGTGCTTAGCCACAAACTCTGGCAATACTTTCCATAAAGGAGCATTTTTATCAAAGTGATCCTTAAATTGCTGCAATTCAGTAACAAGGGTATTCCAACGGCCCTTAGTAATGCCAATCGTGAACATAATGAAGAAAGAATATAAGCCGCACTTCTCAACAATCACACCATGTTCAGCCAAATATTTAGTCACGATGCTTGCCGGAATGCCCATCGAACCAAAATTGCCTTCAACATCTAGACCCGGGGTAACCACGGTGGCTTTAATGGGATCAAGCATGTTGAAATCTTTGGCTAACTTACCAAAGTCATGCCAAGCAGCAGAGGGCTCCAAGATCCAATCTGAGCGCTCACCGATACCCTCTTCAGCCAAATGGTCCGGACCCCAAACCTTAAACCACCAGTCTGCACCAAACTTTTCATCTACTTCGCGCATGGCACGCCGGAAGTCCATTGCTTCAGCGATAGACTCCTCTACGAGCGTCGTGCCACCAGGAGATTCCATCATGGCTGCAGAAACATCGCAAGAAGCAATAATCGCGTATTGCGGACTTGTAGAGGTATGCATCAAATAGGCCTCATTAAAACAATCACGATCAAGCTTATGCTCATCAGCATCCTGAACTAATACTTGCGATGCCTGAGATAAGCCAGCCAGTAATTTATGGGTAGACTGAGTAGCAAACATTAAACTTTTTTTAGTACGCTTACGATCAGCGCCAATGGCATGCATATCTTTGTAAAAAGGATGGAACGCAGCATGTGGCAGCCAGGCTTCATCAAAATGCAAAGAATCCACTTTTCCATCGAGCATTTCTTTAATCATTTCGACGTTGTAAATAATGCCGTCATAGGTACTTTGCGTGAGTGTCATTACTCGCGGAATAACATTTTTATTCTTAATAAATGGATTGGCATCAATTTTCTTTTTGATATTGGCCCACTCAAACTCTTCTTTAGGAATTGGCCCAATAATGCCCAAGTGATTACGCGTAGGCATTAAGAAAATCGGAATGGCACCCATCATAGTGATCGAATGAATAACTGACTTATGACAGTTTCGATCTACTAGAACGACATCGCCTGGTGCTACCGTAGAGTGCCAAACTATTTTGTTAGAAGTGGACGTTCCATTTGTTACAAAGAACAAATGGTCAGCACTAAAGATGCGAGCAGCATTACGCTCGCTTTGCAACACTGGTCCCGTGTGATCTAAGAGCTGTCCTAATTCCTCCACAGCATTACACACGTCTGCACGCAACATATTTTCACCAAAAAACTGATGGAACATACGGCCTACTGGACTTTTTAAGAAGGCTACACCGCCTGAGTGTCCAGGACAATGCCATGAATATGAACCCTCTGAAGCGTAATTTGTTAAAGCACGGAAAAATGGCGGAGCTAATGAATCTAAATAAACCTTGGCCTCACGAATGATGTGACGGGCTACAAATTCTGGAGTGTCTTCATTCATATGAATAAAGCCATGTAGCTCGCGCAAAATATCGTTTGGCATATGGCGCGATGTGCGAGTCTCACCATATAAGAAGATTGGAATATCTTCATTCCGCTTACGAACTTCGGTAATAAAAGCACGTAAGTTATTTAAAGCTGGAAGGTCATGGTCTTCCGAATCAGAAACAAATTCTTCATCATCGATCGATACGATAAAGCTAGAGGCACGAGATGCTTGCTGGGCAAATGAAGTGAGGTCGCCGTAACTGGTCAAACCAATCACTTCCATTCCTTCGGTTTCAATAGCCTCTGCCAAATCGCGAATACCAGAGCCCGAAATATTTTCCGAACGAAAGTCCTCATCAATAATGATGATTGGGAAACGAAATTTCATAAATACTCCCCTACTGTATAGCCCAATAGATTTGGGGCCGACTTCTCAAAATTGGAATGCATCATTAACCGACCAAGATGATGGCTGAAAAGAAATTTACACACCGCCGCAAATGACTCAGGTCTTAGGCAGGGTTACGCCCTGCTGACCTTGATACTTGCCACCACGATCTTTGTATGATGTACCGCATACCTCATCACTCTCAAAGAAAAGTACTTGGGCGCATCCCTCGCCTGCATAAATCTTTGCAGGTAACGGTGTAGTATTCGAAAATTCTAAGGTGACGTAACCTTCCCATTCAGGTTCGAATGGAGTGACGTTCACAATAATTCCGCAACGAGCATAAGTACTTTTGCCAACGCAGATTGTCAATACACTGCGTGGAATCTTGAAATACTCCACCGTTCTTGCTAAGGCAAATGAGTTTGGGGGGATGATACAAACATCACCTCTAAAATCGACAAATGATTGTTCATCGAAATTTTTTGGATCGACGATAGTGCTATTAATATTAGTAAAAATCTTGAATTCGTCTGCACAACGAATGTCATAGCCATAACTTGATGTGCCATAACTCACGATTTTGTTACCAGTAGCGTCTTGGCGAATTTGCCCAGGCTCAAATGGGCTGATCATGCCTTGCTCGCCCATACGGCGGATCCAGTGGTCTGATTTAATAGTCATGGCGGAATTGTAAAACCTTCGTAGGGAACTTCCCACCTTTTATAGGGGTGGGCAAATAAAAATCAGCTAATTTGACTAAAAAGGACTCGCTCAGGGGCGTTGTAGATCTCGAAGTGTTTGCCTGAGCAGCGGGACATAATGGTGAGATTGGTTTTACGGGCTAGTTCAAGACCCATCAAGGTCACGCCAGAGCGTGTTAGCAGAAAGGGGATCCCCATTTGAGCTCCCTTGATGACCATCTCGGAAGTCAATCGTCCAGTGGTAAAAAAAATCAAATCCTTTCCAGGCTTATTCACTAGCCACATCAAACCAGAAATGGAATCAACTGCATTGTGGCGACCAACATCCTCAATAAAATATAAAAGCCTTACCTCTGCGTCGCCTTGCCTTTCAAAAACGGCGCAAGCATGGACAGAGCCCGACTTTTTATAAATCGTGTCATGAGAACGGATCGATTCAATGAGGCTAACAATTGCCTCTTGAGATAATATTGGGCCCTCTGGCAGGCGAATCTGTGCCATCTCCTCCATGAGACCACCAAACATCGTACCTTGACCACAACCAGTCGTGACCACCCTCTTGCTAGTCAAAACATCAATATCGACCGTACTGCGTCTTGTTTTGACTGCGGCTGAATCGGTATCCCAGTCCACCTGGATGCTTTCAATATCATCTGGGGACTCAACCATCCGCTGATTACGCAGATATCCGAGAACTAAGGCCTCTGGGGCACTCCCCAAAGTCATCAAAGTCACGATTTCACGCTTATCCAAATAGATCGTTAGGGGGCGCTCTCCAGGTATATGGGTGAGCTTAAGACGCCCCATTTCATCCAATATTTCAACCTCATGCACCAAGGGCACGGAGGCATTTGACATCTGAATATTGGGCTTTAATGCCATAAAACGCTTTCCTATAGGAGGTGTATACCGAAGTTTGGTACTCATTATTGATCACCAATGGGGTATTACTTTAACTGCAGACTAAAATTAGTGCTCAATCAATACATTAGACCTAGCATAATCCAAGATTAACCCTCTTATTTAAGTCCGCTTTACATGAGTAGCTCATCTCGTCGCCTCCTTATCACCTCTGCTTTGCCATATGCCAATGGCCAGATTCATATCGGCCATTTAGTGGAGTATGTACAAACCGATATTTGGGTACGATTTCAGCGCATGCGCGGTCATGAGGTCCACTATGTCGGCGCTGACGATACCCACGGCACCCCCATCATGTTGCGGGCAGAAAAAGAAGGTATTACCCCTAAGGAGCTGATCGCCAATGTTTGGAAAGAACATAAGCGTGACTTTGATAACTTCCTGATTTCATTTGACAACTACTACACAACGGATAGCCCTGAGAATGAAAAACTTGCGCAAAGTATTTATCTGAAGTTACGTGATGCTGGCTTTATTGAAAAACGGGCAATTGAACAAGCTTATGATCCCGTTAAAGAAATGTTTTTACCTGATCGCTTTATTAAAGGTGAATGCCCGAAATGTGGCGCAAAAGATCAATACGGTGATTCCTGCGAAAAGTGCGGAGCTACATACTCACCTACCGATCTAAAAAACCCCTTTTCAGTTGTGAGTGGTGCCACACCGATTAAAAAAGTTTCTGACCATTATTTCTTCAAATTATCTGATCCACGTTGCGAAACTTTCTTGCGCGACTGGACTCAAGTGAAAACGCCTTTGCAGCCTGAAGCCCGAAATAAGATGAAGGAATGGGTTGGTGAACCTGGTGATAGCAAGCTTAGTGATTGGGATATCTCTCGAGATGCACCCTACTTTGGCTTTGAAATTCCTGATGCACCAGGCAAATATTTCTATGTCTGGCTTGATGCTCCGATTGGTTACTACGCTAGCTTCCTGAACTACTGTCAAAAACAGGGTCTCGATTTTGATGAGTGGGTTAAGCCCGACACCACTACTGAGCAGTACCATTTCATCGGTAAAGATATTTTGTATTTCCACACGCTCTTTTGGCCTGCTACCTTGCAATTCGCAGGCTATAGAACTCCGACCAATGTTTTTGCACATGGCTTCTTAACCGTCGATGGTGAAAAGATGAGCAAATCACGCGGCACCCTCATCTCTGCCAATAGCGTGATTGAGTGTGGCTTTAACCCCGAGTGGTTCCGTTATTACTTTGCTACAAAGCTCAATGACAGCATGGAAGACTTAGATCTCAATCTGCAAGATTTTGTTGCCAGAGTCAATAGCGATCTATTAGGTAAATACATTAACATTGCCAGTCGTAGCGCAGGCTTTTTAGTGAAGCGCTTTGATGGTGTTGTCTTAGATGAAGCGATGAGTCATCCCTTACTACAAGAAATTACTGCTGCAAGCGAAAAAATTGCAGCACTTTATGAAGGTCGTGAATACGCGAAAGCGTTGCGCACCATCATGGATTTGGCGGACAAGGTCAATAGTTTTGTCGATGAAAATAAGCCATGGGAAATTGCTAAAGATCCAACACGCGATATCGATCTTCAACGAGTCTGTAGCGTGACTTTGGAAGCCTTTCGTATGCTTAGTCTGTATCTCAAGCCGGTGATCCCTCAAGTCGCTGCGGGTGTAGAAGCATTTTTATCTATACCCCCATTAAGCTGGTCTGATATTGATCAACCACTTTCTAGCAAGAACCCTATTAAGGCCTATCAGCATCTCATGACGCGAGTGGAAGCCCCACAAATTGAGGCTTTGCTGGCTGCAAACTTATAAAAAGTCCCTGAAAAACCACCTATATAATGGTGCCTGTAGTCCCTAAATGGCTTTTGATATTTATATCATAAGTCATTGAATTTATTGAGTATTTTAGGAAATGCCATGGCACGATATCAATCTGAATTCACCCAGTTCTTAAATGAACTGAAAACTGAGAAACCTCAGCTCGAAGCAGACCAGCAAGCTGGTCGTGCTCTGTTATGGGATCAAGCTCCATTAAGCGTTGAAGATCAGCGTCGTGCAAAAGCCGCTAAATTAAAACAACGCGCTTACGTCTATTCGAATGACTGACCCTAATTCTCAGCCCTTACCTGATTTACTGAATAGCACCCCAGAAGTTACTGATGGGATGTCATTGGCATTTGCCAAGCTGTATGGCGAGCCACTTTTTAAGCTACCCACCGATCTTTATATTCCACCTGATGCACTAGAGGTATTTC
>JBILYO010000063.1:0-10367 GCA_044377685.1 Polynucleobacter sp.
AAAATCCACCTCTATAGCTAAGACCCCGCCAGTTGCGGTTTGGAGTCCGATTGATGCTACAAACGCAAAAATCCTCCTAAGTGGAAAAGTGGATGTCTACACGCTTGGAGGTGTCTGGACTGAGATCCAAGAAGCGCAAAATGCATGGTTAGCTCAGGGTAATGCCAGTAGCAAGACGCTTACTTTTGACGCTTCCCAGGTAAGTTCATTAGATGGTGCTGGGATGGCCTTTCTAATCGATATTCAAGAGTCTCAACAAAAAGTTGGTGGCACCTTTACTTTGGTAGGTCTGGATGCTCGCTATCAACCCTTGTTAAAAGAGTTTGATCCCATCACCAATTTATTTCCTACCCCTGCAGTCAAGCCGAAAAGAAGTTTCATTGTCAGCACCGGTATGGCGACCCAGAATTTATTAGATGACACCAAAGGCTTAATTTCCTTTGCTGGACATTTATCTGCAGACTTGGTTTGGTCATTACTGCACCCACGTCAAGTACGTTGGGGTGATTTTGTCAACGCAGCAGTGCAAGCAGGTATTGCTGCGTTGCCAATAGTAGGTTTAGTTTCATTTCTGATTGGTGTCATTTTGTCTTTCCAGGCTGCTATTGGCATGCAGCAATTTGGGGCAACCTCTTTTGTGGGTCCAATCGCTGCTTTAGGGATTGTTCGTGAAATGGGGCCCTTGATTACTGCCATTTTGCTTGCTGGACGTTCTTCTGCCGCATTTGCTGCAGAAATTGGTACGATGACCGTTAATAGTGAGGTTGATGCATTGGTCACTGGCGGATTAAGTCCAATCCGATTTTTAGTGGTGCCGCGCGTTCTTGCTGGAATCTTGGTTATGCCAATTTTGACTTTATATGCTGATATTGTCAGTATCTTGGCATCGATGTTGACGATGCTGGCATACGGTATTCCATTTATTAATTTTTACAACGGCATGATAGCTGCAGTCGGGATCGAAGATATTGCATCAGGCCTTATAAAAGCTACGCTTTTTGGCGTAGTGATATCTGCAGTAGGCTGCCTTAGAGGTATGCAGACAGGAACCGGCGCAGCAGCAGTAGGCATTTCTGCTACTAATGCTGTGGTGAGTAGTATTGTGATGATTGTGTTGGTAGATGGCATCTTTGCTGTGATCTCCTATAGGACAGGCTTCTAATGGCGATCGATCATCCAAGCTCCTACGCAATTGACGTACAAAATCTCACTGTTGGATATGGATCTAATGTGTTGATGAAGGATCTCAATTTCACTGTTAATAATGGTGAAATTTTTGTGATCTTAGGTGGATCAGGTTGCGGTAAATCCAGTCTTCTCAAAAATCTCTTTGGACTTTATGAGCCACTTTCTGGAGATGTGTTTATCGAGGGTCAAAATATTACCGTAGCTCATGGTACAGAGCGTCAAAAGATTATGACTAGCTTTGGCGTGATGTATCAGCAAGGTGCTTTATTTGGCTCAATGAATTTATTGGATAACGTCACACTTTTTATGCAGGAATATACCCAGCTTAGCCAAAGTGAAATGGATCTTTTAGCGCGTTGTAAGTTAGATTTAGTAGGCTTGCTTCCTTACGAGGCCTACATGCCTAGTGAAATTAGTGGGGGCATGCAAAAAAGAGCTGCCATTGCACGCGCGATGGCGCTAGATCCCAAAATCTTATTTTTAGATGAACCTTCGGCTGGTCTTGATCCTATTACTTCGGCTGATCTGGATAGTACGATTATCGATCTATCTAAAAATTTAGGCATTACTTTTGTAATCGTTTCCCATGAATTGGCGAGCATTTATGCTATTGCTGATAAGGTCATTATGTTAGATAAGGGTGCCAAAGGCATCATTGCTGAAGGTGATCCTAAAGTTTTAAGAGATACCAGTAGCGATCCACGGGTCCATCAATTCTTTAATCGCATTATGAGCAAGGATGTAGCATGAGCAATAACACTAATCCCAATTATTTTCGTCTCGGCGTCTTTGTGCTTGCTGCAATCGGAGTGCTTATCGCAGTCATTTTAACTTTTGGCTCAGGTAAGTTCTTCAAACAAGCTTTTTACTTAGAGACCTATATTAAACAATCTGTTACAGGCCTAGATGCTGGTGCTGCTGTTCGTTTTAGGGGTGTAAAGATTGGGCAAGTGACTTCGATCGGACTAACTGGAGATAGCTATGAAAAAGATCTACCGTTTGATCAAAGAAAGCAGTATGTAGTAGTCCGCATGAAAATTTTTGGAGAAGAGCTAACAAGAGAGCAGCTCAACCATTTTGTAAAGGAAAATCTGCGCGCTCGGGTTAAATCCATGGGCATTACGGGTGTGAATTATATTGAATTTGACTTTGTAAAAAACGCTTCAGAATACCCACCTTTACCCTTTGCATGGGATCCTTTGTACCCGGTAATGCCAGCTATGCCAAATGAGACTGATGAAATCATTTCTGGTATTCAAAAGTTTATCGCTTCTGCAAATGAAATGAATATCGAACGAACTCAGAAAAAAATAGACGATGTCTTAATGAATTTAAATATGATGATGGTTGGCGATGGTAAGGGTAATGAAGGATTTGTTCGATCGGTTAAAGACCTCAATCTTTTGCTATCTCGTATAGCCAAGGTAACGGATAAGGATGAGTTGAATATCTTGATGCGTGAGCTTGTTGGGGCGGTGACCTCCTTACGTCAAACTATTACCAGCATTCAGGGTGATACTGGAGCTACATTAGAAAATCTCAAGCAAACCAGCGAAAACCTCAATGAGCTTAGTCGTATTGCAAGCCAATCACCCGCAAGTCTGATTTGGGCAGAGCCACCGCCGAAGATCGTATTGCCGATGAATGGCACACAAAGTCCAGCAGGAGCTCAAAAATGAAGCGCTATATTCTGATTACACTAACACTGCTGACACTAGTTGCTTGTTCTTTGCCAACACGCGCTCCCGTAGCACCTAGTGCATGGATGGTTACTCCAGAACGCGCAGGAGCACCTTATAAACCGAGGACAGATTACTGGTTAAAAATTGGTGCAGTTTCGGTGGCGCCCCCCTTTGATGGAAGATCTTTGGTATATCGTTTAGGTGATCAGCGCTATGAAAAAGATTTTTATAACGTCTATTCAGCAATTCCTGCAGAAATGATTGCCAGTGCTGAGCGTAAATGGTTCAATCAGGCAAATATTTTTTCCCTAACAATGGGCGAGGGAAATAGTTTCTTTCCTTTCTATACGCTCCAAACAACCATTAATGATTTCTATGGCGATTATCGCGTGCGTCCAGAAGCAGTTGTATCAATTGAGTTTGTTCTAGCGGTTGCCAACGCTGGTAAAGGTAATCCCATTATTGGTGTAAATCGGTATTCGAGGCGGATAGCCCTTAAGGACAATACACCTGAGGCGCTTATATTAGGTCAGCAGCAGGCGCTTGCCGAGATCTTCAAAGAATATGAGGCGCAGCTTTATCAATATGCAGGAAATTTACCAAAACCCATGGGACAGTAATTTTATGAAATCGTTTATGTCTTACTCTTACATGATGGCAAATGAGTTCCCATCGATTAAGGTCAATGGGCCAGAGGTTTTTTCTAAAGTAATTAAAGTGGAATTCTCAGTTTACAAAGAAGTAGTAGCAATGCAAAAATGATAATTAGAGTATAAATATAAACAGGTGGAGGATATATGGATTTAGGTATCAAGGGTAGAGTTGCTTTAGTGATGGCTTCAAGCCGTGGCCTTGGCCAGGCAATGGCAGTCTCACTGGCTAAGGAGGGGGTAAAGGTTGCTGTTACTGGTCGAAACCCTGAAGGGTTAAAGAAATCAGTTGAGCTCATTGAGGCGGTTGGTGGAGTTGCCATTGCTCTCAATTGGGATTTATCTGATCACTCCTTGATTGACGGTTTAGTTTCGAAAGTAGAGCAAGAGCTTGGCCCAATTGATATCTTAATTAACAATACTGGTGGACCGCCACCAACTTCGGCGACTGGACAAGACCCTGCTCTATGGCAAAAAAGTTTTAACGATATGGTGCTTTCATTAATTGCGATTACTGATCGTGTATTGCCTGGTATGCGAGAACGTAAGTGGGGGCGCATTATTACGAGTACGACTTCAGGTGCGATTGCCCCGATTAAAAATTTAGCCATCTCAAATACTCTTCGTGCAGCATTACAAGCTTGGTCTAAGACCTTGTCGTCTGAAGTGGCTGCAGATGGTGTTACTGTCAATATCATCATGCCCGGACGAGTTGCCACAGAGCGTTTGCGTCAACTTGACGAAGCTCGAGCTAAGCGAGAGTCTATTGCTTATGAAGAAGTGGTGAAATCGAGTTTACGATTAATACCAACGGGGCGCTATGGAGATCCTACTGAATATGGTGATGCAGCTACATTCTTAGCCAGTCAAAATGCTTCCTATATTACTGGTACTGTCATGCGAGTAGATGGCGGTCAGACACAAGCAGTTTGAGCGGATTTTTATCTCGCCTGTTAAAAGGCTTACGCCAAGAACTACGATCAACTGAACTAGTATGGTTGATCGTAGCTTTAACGCTATCTGTTACAGCCCTATCGAGCGTTAGCTTTTTAGCTGACCGTATGCAAAGAACCTTTGCATTTGATGCTCGACAATTACTTGCATCTGACTTATTACTTGCCTCTGATCAGCCTTTACCTGAGGGCTTTACACAAGAAGCTCAAAAGAGAGGTCTTCGTATAGCTCAAACTGTAGTATTTCCTTCAATGGCAAGCTCAGGGGATTACAGTAAGCTTGCTTCTTTAAAAGCGGTCAGCGATCAGTACCCTTTGCGCGGAGCTTTACAGGTAGAGCCATTTAAGCAACGAGCTTCTTTATCAGGGCCTCCACCCGGAAGCGTTTGGGTTGATCGTGCAATGCTTGCAACTTTGAAAGCAGCAGTGGGCGATCGATTGAAGTTAGGAAATACTCAATTTGTGATTGACGGAGTATTAACTCAGGAACTAGATCGTGGTGCTGGTTTTATGAATTTTGCCCCTAGAGTCATGATGTCCTTAAGCGATTTACCAAAAACAGGTTTAGTTGGTTTGGGTAGTAGGGTAACTTATCGACTATTACTAGCAGGTAGTGATTCAGATATACAAGCCTATGAAAAGTGGGCAAATACTCAAATAGATACTCAAGGCTTAAGGGGGGTCAGGATAGAGGCTCTGGAAAATGCTCAGCCCATGATGCGTAAAACCTTAGACCGTGCAGAGCGTTTTTTATCGCTAATCGCTTTGTTAACAGCAATGGTTTCGGCTGTAGCAATTGCCCTCTCTTCTCGCCGCTATGTCCTTAAGCAAGCTGATTCCTGTGCGGTGCTGAAGTGCCTAGGCGCTAGTTCTTCCAGTATCTTTAAAAAACAATTACTAACACTATTGAGACTAGGCCTGATTGCAGCTCTTTTGGGCTCTGCTTTAGGATTCTTAGTGCAGCAGCTACTTTTATTGGCGCTGGGTAATTTAGTCATGGGTAATTTACAGTCTGTTTCATTCTGGCCTGTGCTCTGGAGCGCTACCTTATCTTGGTTTCTGCTAATGGGTTTTGCGCTTCCACCACTATTAGGATTGGTTAAGGTATCGCCTGTTCGATTAATTAGAAAAGAGTATGCGGGATTACCAAGTGCTGCAATTTGGATTGCACTCTTTGGGCTTGGTGCCTGTCTAGCACTGATTGGTATTGCAGCGCGTGATTGGAAACTGGCTTTATGGACTGCTCTGAGTTTTGGTGCGGCTGTGGCCCTATTTTCTCTAATATCTTGGTTGGCTCTTTGGATGCTATCTCGTATTCGTACACAATATTTTGTCTTACGTTTTGTCTTGGTGGCGCAGGGTAGGAGTGTGACTTATGCCATCGTACAAATTACTGCCTTAGGGATTGCGATCATGGCCTTACTCTTGATCTTGTTATTACGACAAGATCTACTCAGTGCATGGCAAGGTAATACCCCCATGAATGCGCCTAATCGCTTCATGATTAATGTTCAAGAAAACCAAAAGCAAGGTATTGATCAATTATTAATGGATGCAGGGGTGGGTAAGCCAGATTTTTATCCTATGGTGCGGGGACGATTGATTGATATTAATCAGCAGACCATTTCACCAAATGCCTATCAGGATGAAAATGCGCGTCGTTTAGTTGATCGTGAATTCAATCTTTCCTATACCGATGAGTTGCCAAGCGGCAATAGAATACTTTCTGGAAAATGGATTGAGGGCGATGCACCTCAGATCTCGATTGAGACCGGAATTGCTAAAACCTTAAAATTAAAACTGGGTGACCGGCTTACTTTTGAAGTAGCTGGAGAAACAGTAACTGCCCCAATTACTTCTTTACGAAAGCTAGATTGGGGATCTATGCGGGTCAACTTTTTTGTGATTATGCCGCCTAGTTTATTAAATCAGTTGCCACAATCATGGATTACCTCTTATTACCAAGATTCAAATCGTAATGATCTGGATTTTCGTTTAAGTCAAACCTATCCGAATCTGACTGTGGTGGATGTCACGGCATCTTTACAACAGATTCAAGAGGTTTTAAATAGACTAACGGCTGCATTAAGCTTATTGTTTGCATTTACAGTGTTGGCAGCAGTCTTAGTTTTAATTGCTGCCATCTCAGCTACTCAAGATGAACGTTTTAGAAATGCAGCGCTACTCAAGGCGCTAGGTGCCTCGCGTCAAGTGTTGGCGCGCATCGCCACTACCGAATTGTTATTGATTGGTGCAATAGCGGGTATGCTCGCTGGCATAGCTGCTGGCATAGCTGCTTGGGCTCTAGGTCGTTATGTTTTAGAGATTGAGTTTCATTCGTTTTTTCAAGCGCTCGTAATGGGCCTTACATTTGGCGTTTCGTCCTGCTTATTAGCCGGATATCACTTTCAGAAAAGAATACAAAAGGCTACTGCAGTTGAATGCCTGCGCGCTATTTGAGTGTTACCAGATTTTTGGGAAGCTCAACAAAGCGGGTGCCCGCAAATCGGTCGGGTAATCCTTGGCGTAATGCCTTATCTCTGCGATCAAGAAAGATGGATAGTGGCCAAAGAAAAAGGGCAACAGCAAATAGCATCTCAATGATGAGCCATCTTTCCAGATGAAAAATGGCTTGTAATGCAACACAGGGCAAAATCCACAGAGAGCCAAATATATAGCGCCAAGTAGCCTGACGTCGATTCAAGGTGTGACCATCTTTGCTGATGATTCTTATTCGCCAAGTTTGCATGGCTAAGGTTTGCCCAGACTTAGTCCAATACCAAATGAAATAGACGCCAAGCACAATATATAGGTAGAGAAAAGTAAGCCAACTAGGTAGTGCGATTCCAAAGAGGACACCTAAGCCCAAATTGGGTAATAGAAAGGTAAGGGCAATGACGCCTAGCAACACTAATTGCTCATATAAGCCACAGAAGACACGTCGCCAAAAGCTGGGCGAAGGTAAAGCTTTTAATTCAGCAGGTGTCATATGGCCGCTTAGTCATCATTAGTGAATAAGGCTTAATTATTACTGCTACTACCCTCAGAACTACTACTTGGTGTGGGAGGTTCTGCTGGTGGACTAGCCAAGATAACAGGCTTTTGCCTGTTAGGAGGCTGTTGTAAAGTAGGGGCGCTTGCAGCAGTTGGTTTTTTCTTGGCCTCAGATTCTGCTAGTTTCATTTTTTGTTCATCGCTCAGCTTTTGATAGGCGCTCCAAGCCTCAGCCTTTTTATCAGCAGGAAATTTGAGACTACTCAGATAGTTGTCACGCGCAAGACGGCGATCTTTCTGTGAGAGGTTGGACCAGCTCGCCATTCGAGATTGAAGGCGCTCTTGATCTTGCCGACTCATTTTTGGGTAGATATTAGACACCTGTATCCATTTTTTGCGGCTATCAGGCAGCATGTAATCCCAGTCACTTTCAAGTGGCGCTAGAATTTTCTGTTGATTGGGTTTTAAACTTTCCCAAGTACCATCTGGTTTTTTCTCTGGAATGCCGCTTGCTCGACTATGTGCACTGCTGACGCTGCTGGTTGTCTGTGCTTGAGCAATACTGCTTGTAACAGGGCCTAAAGCAGTAGCTAGGCAAGCACTAGCAATGAAAGACTTTAGGTTAAAAGACATTCGAAGAACTTTTTGATTATTTGCTTTGTATGGAATCGGTCGTGCCACTATTTGAGTCAGAGAGCGGGCCATTTTTCAAGAAGGCCATAAAGCCTCTGTCAGCATAAGCGTCTGGCGGCACTTCATCACTTAAAAGTGCAGCATCCACTTCAGCAATATCATTTATTCTTGAATCACCTTGCCATTCTGCAATACCAATGATGCCAAAAACTAAAACCACGAGAGGCGCAATCCATCCAATGGTGTCCCATACCGGATTGGAAGATCCAGCACTCCAGTTCCCACTGGGGCTTGCTAAAGCATGTTTACGAACCCGAAGCTTTTCAGGTTTTTTAAGAGAAATAGCCTTCATACGGGCTGTATAAAGACGGTCTTTAATTTCTTTTGGCAGAGTGCCACTACGTAGCAAGGCAGCACTAGCTAGGCCAAATTGGTCGTCTTGCTTCTGGCTTAGTTGATCTTCGGAGTGTTTCACAGCGTAATTCCTTTTAATTTCAATGCTTTAGCTAGGGCTTGGGTTGCCCTAGAACAGTGCGTTTTGACGCTGCCTTCACTACAACTCATTGCTTTGGCAGTTTCAGTAATGCTGAGCTCATCCCAATAACGCATTAGGAAGGCTTCTCGTTGACGTACAGGTAATTTTGATATTTCTGACTCCAAGGCCTGTAAAAGCTGACTTTGCTCTAGTTTTTGAGCACCATCTTGGTGAATGACACTATCATCGGGCGCAGAAAGGGACTCTAGAGGGTCAAAATCATCGCTTTCATTGGATTTACTGCCCATATTTGAGAATAGAGTGACCCAGGTATTTCTGACCTTTTGACGCCTGAACCAGTCATGAATCCGATTTTGAAGGATTCGAGTGAATACTAAGGGCAGTTCAGCAGCTGGTCGGTCACCATATTTTTCGGCTAACTTGATCATGGCATCCTGAACGATATCAAGGGCAGCGTCATCATCACGGACGGCGTAGACCGCTTGCTTAAAGGCGCGCTGCTCAATGCTGCTCAGAAAGTCAGATAGTTCTTGGGCTGATGCCATGCAGTCGATTAGACCTGAATCGGTGGGAAATGAGCTATTTTAGGGGATTGCTATAGAATATAGGGCTTACTACCAAGATTCTCATTTACGAAGTGGTTTTTTCCGGTAGCAGCGCCGTTCGAACTCGGGCCATAAGCAAGAGACAGAACAGACCAATCAATTTTTTGCCGAAAATTGCAAAGGACGAAAGAAAATGAATACAAGCAGCGCCGAATTTTTAGCTACTAAAGCTAACAAAGACTCAACAAATCCAAATACCGCAGCAGCGCCTGTAGAAATGATTGGTGCTGAAATGCTGGTGAAAGCATTGCATAAAGAAGGGGTTGAATACGTTTGGGGTTACCCAGGCGGCTCAGTGCTCTTTATATATGATGAAATTTTCAAGCAGGATAAGTTCGAGCATATTTTAGTTCGTCATGAACAGGCAGCAGTTCATGCGGCCGATGGTTACGCACGCGCAACAGGAAAAGTTGGCGTTGCTTTAGTAACATCTGGCCCTGGAGTAACCAATGCCGTAACTGGTATTGCCACTGCTTACACCGATTCCATTCCGATGGTGATCATTAGCGGAAATGTTCCAACACATGCTATTGGTGAGGATGCTTTCCAAGAAGCGGATACGGTTGGCATTACGCGACCAGTTGTAAAACATAATTTCCTGGTTAAGGACGTAAAAGATCTGCCGATGGTTTTAAAAAAGGCATTTCATATTGCACAGACAGGACGTCCTGGCCCGGTATTGATTGATATCCCTAAAGATGTCTCAGCGGCTAAGGGTCTGTTTGCTTACCCAGAAACTTTAGAGATGCGTTCCTACAACCCAGTAGTAAAGGGTCATAGCGGACAAATCCGTAAAGCAATTTCTTTGCTGCAAGAAGCACAGCGTCCCTATATTTATACCGGTGGAGGCGTTATTCTGGCTGATGCAGCGCCAGAGCTGAAAGAGTTTGCAGACCTATTGGGCTATCCCGTAACCAATACCTTGATGGGTCTTGGTGGTTTTCCAGGTTCTAGTCCGCAGTTTGTGGGAATGCTAGGAATGCATGGAACATATGAGGCCAATATGGCCATGCAACATAGCGATGTATTGATTGCGATTGGAGCTCGTTTTGACGACCGCGTGATCGGTAATACAGTTCACTTTGCAAGTCATCCACGCAAAATTATTCATATTGATATTGACCCTTCCGTGATTTCTAAACGCGTGAAGGTAGACGTTCCGATTG
>JBILYO010000206.1:0-3481 GCA_044377685.1 Polynucleobacter sp.
GGCCAAACTCGATGGTGTGGATTTCATCATTATTAATCCAGGGGGGTTTACCCATACTAGCGTTGCCTTACGAGACGTATTGGCTGGTGTTGCTATTCCGTTTACTGAAGTCCATTTATCCAATATTTATCAGCGCGAAGAATTTCGCAAACATTCTTATTTATCAGACATTGCCACCGGTGTAATCTGCGGACTTGGGGCGATCGGATACGAGTTAGCACTTGAAGCAGCGATTACTCGTTTAAAAAAATAAGCTTATTTAAGAATTACAAGAGAGAAAGTGCTCCTATGGATCTGAGAAAACTAAAAACCTTGATCGACCTGGTTTCTGAATCAGGTATTTCTGAGTTAGAGGTCAATGAAGGCGAAGACCGCGTCAGAATTGTTAACTCGGGTTCAACAGCCCATGCTGGACAGATGGTTTATGCAAACCCTGCGCCAACCCAAGCAGCCCAAGTAGCACCAGCACCGAGTGCTCCAGCTCCAGTTGCAGTAGCAGCAATTGAAGAGCCTTCTGAAACGGGTTTTGTTGCTCGCTCTCCTATGGTGGGGACTTTTTATCGGGCACCTAATCCGGAATCTCCTAACTTTGTCAATGTTGGTGACACAGTTAAGGTCGGCCAAACGCTGTGCATCATTGAAGCCATGAAATTACTTAATGAAATTGAAGCCGAAAAAGACGGCGTTATTAAGCAGATCCTGTGCGACAACGGTCAAGGCGTTGAATTTGACCAGCCACTATTCATCATCGCTTAATTTCTGAGCGCATCTTTCTAATCCACTATTACCTAACTCAGAGCAGACATGTTCGATAAGATTCTGATTGCCAATCGGGGAGAAATAGCTCTCCGGATCCAACGAGCGTGCCGCGAATTGGGTATTAAAACAGTGGTGGTCTATTCCACTGCAGACAAAGAAGCCAAGTACGTAAAGTTGGCTGACGAGGCTGTTTGTATTGGGCCAGCACCATCACCACTGAGTTATCTCAACATGCCAGCGATTATTTCCGCTGCAGAAGTGACTGATGCTGAAGCGATCCACCCTGGTTATGGCTTCCTTTCTGAAAACGCAGACTTTGCTGAGCGCGTTGAAAAGTCTGGCTTTGCCTTTATTGGCCCTAAAGCAGAGACGATTCGATTAATGGGCGATAAAGTTTCCGCTAAGCGCGCCATGATTAAGGCCGGAGTACCTTGTGTTCCAGGTTCAGAAGGTGCCTTACCTGATAACCCAAAAGAAATTATTGCTACCGCTAAACGTGTTGGCTACCCAGTCATCATCAAAGCAGCGGGAGGTGGTGGTGGTCGGGGTATGCGTGTTGTTCATACTGAGGCAGCACTGATTAACGCTGTCAATATGACGCGTGAAGAAGCCGGGCGCGCTTTCGGCAATCCCCAAGTCTATATGGAGAAGTTTTTAGAAAAACCTCGCCACGTTGAGATTCAAGTATTGGCTGATTCCTTTGGTAATGCGATTTGGCTCGGTGAGCGCGATTGTTCAATGCAACGTCGACACCAAAAAGTGATCGAAGAGGCACCCGCTCCGGGAATTGATCGTCGTTTAATTGCCAAGGTTGGTGAGCGCTGTGCTGAAGCCTGCAGAAAAATGGGCTACCGTGGCGCCGGCACTTTTGAATTCCTGTACGAAAACAATGAATTCTTCTTTATTGAGATGAATACCCGTGTTCAGGTTGAACACCCTGTTACGGAAATGATTACTGGCGTAGACATTGTGCAAGAGCAGATTCGGATTGCAGCTGGCCTCAAACTGAGCTATCGCCAAAAAGACATCGTTTTCCGTGGTCACGCTATAGAGTGCCGCTTAAATGCAGAAGACCCATTTAAGTTCACGCCTAGTCCGGGGAAGATTGGATCATTTCATATGCCTGGCGGTCCTGGCATTCGAGTCGATTCACATGCCTATAGTGGCTATGTGGTTCCTTCGAACTATGACTCCATGATTGGTAAATTGATTTCCTATGGCAATACCCGTGAACAGGCGATTCGCCGGATGCAAATTGCCCTTTCAGAAATGGTGATTGATGGAATCACCACCAATGTTCCTTTGCACCGCGAACTCATGCTAGATCCAAACTTTATTGAGGGTGGTACAAGCATTCATTACCTGGAGCATCGTTTAGAAGAGCAGGCTGCAAGTCGCGGTAAATCCTAATTAATGCGAGTTTTTCATGTCATATCGTGAGCTCGTCTTTACGGTAGTTGCTGAAACTGCCGAACCCTTAGGTGATGCACTGCTTGAATTAGGCGCTCTGTCTGTCACAGTGGAAGATGCAGCGGCAGGTGGGTATGACGAGAACCCGCTTTACGGGGAACCAGGGCTCTCTCCTGACGTGCAAGCCTGGGAACGTTCATCGGTAACAGCACTATTTAATCCAGAGATTGATAACTCAAGTAGCTCAGAATTTATTACGGACTTATTGATCTCACTCAAAGAATCTGGTTTTCATCTTGCAAGTCCACAAGAAAAAATTGTTGAAGATCAGGACTGGGTTCGCTTAACCCAAAGCCAATTTGCACCTATTCAAATTGGTGAGCGCATTTGGGTTATCCCCTCTTGGCACGATGCACCCTCCGATCCCAATGCGATCTGCTTAGCAGTAGATCCCGGCCTTGCTTTTGGAACCGGCAGTCATCCAACCACACACTTATGCTTACTTTGGCTTGAGCAACAACAGAATCTAGAAAGTCAAAGCTTGTTAGATTATGGATGTGGTTCAGGAATTTTGGCCATCGCCGCATCTAAGCTGGGCGCTAAACCAGTAGTTGGAACAGACATTGATCCGCAAGCAATGGTTGCCGCTCGCAGTAACGCTGAGATCAACAAGACTGTCATCCAGTTTGTATTACCAAATGAAGATGCCCCAGAATTAGCAGCTCAAACCAAATATGACATTGTGATGGCCAATATTTTGGCTAATCCATTACAAGTGCTTGCGCCTGCTCTAGTGAATAAAATCAGGCCTGGTGGGCAAATTGTTTTATCGGGAGTACTGGCACGTCAAGCCGAGGAAGTCATCGCTACCTATAGCCAATGGCTCACACTGTCCGTCTGGAAAGAAAGTGAAGGATGGGTTTGCTTACATGGCACCCTTCCAAAAGCAAAGACAACAAGCATTTCTTCGCCCATTCAAAAAAAAACTTTTCGGTTCATTCTATTTAGCCTCTTACTGATACTCCTATTGGTATTTGGCGAGCATCTCTCCAGAAATTCTTTATTACCTGCAATTGCACCAAGAGTGGATGGCAGCTCCTCTTGGATCGTAGTTAAGTCTTTTTCTCTATTAAATCGAATTGATCAAAAATTATGTGCGGCATTAGGCTGCATTAATCGGCCTTTAAGCGATTTTGCAGCGTGGAAAATAACTTCGGCTACGTTATCGCTAGAAAAGGCGCGAGAGGGGCTTAAAAACGCTCCAAATCAATCTGTATTAGAAGTTGAAATACAAAATCGCCTCGCAATTGCA
>JBILYO010000064.1:0-10320 GCA_044377685.1 Polynucleobacter sp.
AGCAAAAAATATTTTACTCATCGATGGCACCTTTGGGCGTGGTGGTCATACTCAGGCTTTGCTCAAGCAGCTACCGTCATCCGCTCGCATGATATCTTTCGACAAAGATTTGGATGCGATAGCAGTAGCACAGCAGATCAACGATCCTCGCCTACAGATTGTGCACGACAGCTTTGCACAAATGGGTCAGTACGCCGAGCCAGAATCAGCCGATGGAATTTTGTTGGACTTGGGGATCAGCTCACCTCAAGTGGACGAGGCACATCGTGGATTTTCATTTCGCCGCGAAGGCCCTTTGGACATGCGCATGAATACAAAGCATGGATTAACGGCCGCACAGTGGTTAGAGCAAGCGCCTCAAGAGGAAATCACGCGCGTGATTAAGACTTACGGAGAGGAGCGTTTTGCATTTCAAATTGCGAAGGCTATTGTTGCTAAACGCGAGGAAGGCTTGTCACCACAAACGACTACACAACTAGCCAGTCTTGTAGCGAGTGTTGTGCGCACACGTGAAGCTGGTCAAGATCCTGCAACCAGAACTTTTCAAGCATTGAGAATATTAATCAATCGTGAGTTAGAGGATTTGGAGTTGGGCTTGAAGGCAGCGCTGAAATTATTAAAGCCGGGCGCTAGATTGGTAGTCATCAGCTTCCATTCCTTAGAAGATCGAATCGTGAAGCAATTTATGCAGGCCCACTCAAAAGTAGAAGTGCCTCGTGGTCTGCCAGTCCGCGAAAAAGACTTGCCGCAAAGTGCTTTAGAAATCATTGGACGTGTCAAGCCAAGTGAGGCAGAGATTTTAGAAAATCCGCGCGCTCGTTCGGCCATTATGCGTGTAGCTGAAAAACGGTTGGGGTCAGTTACGTGAATCGAGCCACCTTAACTTTGCTTATCTTGTTAGTCATTTGCGCTCTTTCGCTAGTGGCAGCACAACAACGTGCGCGTAAGTTATTTATTAAGCTAGAGCGTGCCCAAATTGAAGAACGAAAATTAAATCAAGAATGGTTACGTCTCGAATATGAGCAACGTAATCTTTCTAAATCTGCTCGTATACGTGATGTGGCGCGAAATCAATTGCGGATGTCACCGATCTCTCCTGAACGTACTTTGTACCTAAAGGAAGTTAAATGAGACCAGTTGGCTTCTCTACAACCCCGAATTTAGTGTTACGCCTGCCGATGTGGCGGTCGCGTTTGATGTTATTTCTTTTGTTTTTTGTTTTCATGCTGTTATTGATAAGGGCTTTTTGGATCCAAGGTCCAGGAAATGCTTTTTATGAAGCTAAAGGAGTGCGAGGTACTCAACGCGAATTAGAGCTACCAGCAAGTCGTGGAAAAATTCTGGATCGCAATGGTCAAGTCATTGCGACAAGTCTAGAAGCAAAGTCTGTGATTGCTTATAACGACACAGTACCAGATGATCTTTCTGCAGAAAAAGTCAAAGCGCTTGCCAATCTATTGCAAATTAGCGAGACAGAATTGCGTAAGAAGTTGAAAGAAGAGCGTAAGCAAATATTCTTAAAACGTCAGGTCGATCCAGCCGTCGCCCAGAAAATTAAGCAGTTAGAAATTCCAGGTATTGGTTTGAATAACGAATATCGACGCTTCTATCCAGAGGGTGAGGCGATGGCGCACGTCGTTGGCTTTACTAACGTAGAAGATCGTGGCCAAGAAGGAATGGAACTTTCTAGAGAGAAAGAGCTCGCTGGCCATCCGGGGCAAAGAAGAGTAGTCGTAGATCGCCTTGGTCGAGTGGTTGAAGAAATGGCGATCTTGCAATTGCCACAAAATGGTAAAGATTTAAGTCTTTCTATCGATAGCAAGATCCAGTTTTTAGCCTATAACGCAGTAAAGAGTGCGGTTGAAAAGCATCATGCTAAAGCTGGCGGTGCCGTAGTGTTAGATACCCAGACTGGTGAAATTTTGGCATTGGCTAATTACCCTAGCTATAACCCGAATGATCGAAAGTACTTAACTGGTGAGCAATTGCGGAACCGTGTACTCACGGATACTTTTGAGCCTGGCTCAACGATGAAACCATTTACGGTTTCATTGGCGCTTGAAAAAGGGCAAGTGCAACCAAATACCCAAATGGTGATTGGCGCGAAATATTTAATTGGGCCAAAGCCGATTACAGATACCCATACTTATGGCACCTTAACTATCGCTCAGATTATCCAAAAGTCTAGCAACATTGGGACCGCTAAATTAGCTATGAACACCAGCCCACAAGAAATGTGGGATCTATATACGGCCGCAGGTTTTGGACAAGCCCCCAAGATTGGTTTTCCTGGGGCCGTTGCAGGAACTTTGCACCCTTATAAAAAATGGGTACCGTCTGATCAGGCGCGTATTGCGTTTGGTTATGGCATCTCTTCTTCGCTCTTTCAGCTGGCAAGGGCATACACCATCTTTGCCCGTGACGGAGAGTTAGTACCATTAACAATTGAGCGCAGTCCTGAATTTAAGCCAGGCACTCCCGTGATTTCCGCGAAGACTGCAATCGAAATGCGTAGCATGCTCGAGACAGTTACTGAGCCTGGTGGCACTGCTCTTAAGGCTCAAGCCGAAGGTTTTCGTGTCGGTGGAAAAACGGGGACATCACACAAGTTAGTCGGTAAGGTTTATGGGAATAAATATCGTGCCTACTTTGCTGGATTAGCACCGATTAGTGCGCCTCGGATTGTCGTGGCAGTCATGATTGATGAGCCAACCAAAGGTGGTCACTATGGCGGTGAAGTAGCAGCACCGGTCTTTTCGACCATTGTTAGCGAAACACTTCATACCTTGAATGTATTGCCTGATGCCAAAGTAAGACAGATGGTATTGCAAGATAAAGCGCCCGAAGAGATTCGTGCTGCTAATGTACAAACTCAACATGTGGTTCTGAAAAGATGAGTGCAGCATTGAATATAGAACCCAATCACTTGATTGAACTCTTACACAGCCTAGCAAATACCTCTGCAAAGGTAAGTGCGGATAGTCGTCAGATACAGCCTGGCGATATCTTTTTTGCATATCCAGTAGGTCATGGAAGTGCTCTGAGGGATGGTCGTCAATATATTGATGCGGCTCTAGCAAATGGTGCGGCAGCCATTATGTTTGATCCTGCTGATGTTGGAGCTCAATATTTGGGTCATCCACAATGTGTGGCAGTTGAAAATCTCGCAGCTAAGGCGGGCGAGATTTGTGCGCAATGGTATGGCTATCCTAGCCAGAAACTTCAAATGATTGGTGTCACCGGCACCAATGGCAAGACGAGTATTACCCAGTGGCTAGCATCAGCTCTTGATGGCCCTCATCATCGCACTGCTGTCTTGGGTACTTTGGGTACAGGTTTTGTGGGGTCGTTATTGCAGACTGGGTATACCACCCCTGATGCTCCAAAGCTTCAAACACAACTACATGAACTATTGAGTGCAGGTGCGAAACAAGTGGTAATGGAAGCTTCTTCTCATGCTTTAGAGCAAGGACGTATTGCCGGTACGCAATTCAATTGTGCGGTGTTTACAAATCTGACGCAGGACCATTTGGATTACCACGGCAGTATGGCTAATTATGCTGAGGCAAAAGCAAAGTTATTTGAGTTTGCTGGCTTAGAACATGCCGTTATAAACTTTGATGACGCATTTGGTCGTGAGCTGGGAATGAAGCTTTTGGCAAAAAGCTCTATCAAGGTATGGGCTTATGCTTTAAGCAAAGAAGCCTTAGCAGGCTTTGAAAAATTTGGTGAGAACTTACAGCGAATCTATGCAAAAGATAGTGTTCTCTATGGCGTTGGGTATGACGCGCTATTTATGCATCAAGGTGTGAGTGAAAATACGGTTCACGTTCCAGTGATTGGGGAATTTAATTTAAGTAATGCTTTAGCTGTCTGGGCTGTATTGCTAACGCAAGGCTTTACTAGTGATGAAGCCAGCAAGTGTATGGCGAAACTTCGTCCTGTTCCGGGTCGCATGGAGCTCATACCGCTTGGTAAAGCTAATAAATCTCAAGCTTTGTTAGTTGTAGTGGACTATGCGCATACTCCGGATGCTTTACAAAAGACTCTCCTAGCAATTCGTCCAATTGCAGAACAGCGCTCAGGAAAAATTTGGTGTGTATTTGGTTGTGGTGGTGATCGCGATCCAGACAAACGTCCACAAATGGGCGCTGTAGCAGAGCATCTTGCAGATCACATCATCATTACTAGCGATAACCCTCGCTCCGAAAATCCTTTGAATATTATGAATATGATTCGCGCTGGTATGAGTCACGATGCGAAAAATATTCAAATATTGGCTGATCGTGCAGCCGCCATTATGGCTGCCGTTCGTCATGCTGATATACATGACATTGTGTTGGTAGCAGGCAAAGGTCATGAAACTTCGCAGGAAATTAGCGGTAAAAAATTCGATTTTTCTGATCAAGAGCATATTCTCTTAGCGGCTGGGGGTGGAGTTTGATGACAACCCTAGCGCAAGTGCAGGCCATGCTGCCAGGCAGCACGCTGATGAATAGTTCTGAAGTGGCGGCTGAGCAGATCATGATTTCCAGAGTCGGTACAGATAGTCGACAAATTGAAGCAGGTGAATTATTTGTTGCACTAGCAGGCGAGCGTTTTGATGCCCATGATTTTTTATCTGATGTAGCTAAAGCAGGCGTAGGCGGAGTGCTGATTAGTCAGCAAGATAAATGCCCAGCAAATTTAGCAGCCATCTGTGTGCCCGATACCAGAGTTAGCTTGGGAGAGTTAGCTGCAGCATGGCGTGCAAAGTATCCAATCCCATTAGTTCTGGTTACTGGAAGTAATGGTAAGACTACAGTAAAAGAAATGATTGCCTCAATTTTCAAGGCAGCGGTTGGTGAAGATTGCACCTTAGTCACAAATGGTAATCTCAACAATGAGATTGGGCTGCCACTCACCTTATTAAAATTACGTTCGACTGATCGCCTCGCAGTGGTAGAGCTAGGAATGAATCATCCAGGCGAGACGGCTATATTGGCTGCGATTGCACAAGCCAATATAGCTCTGATTAATAACGCGCAACGTGAACATCAAGAGTTTATGGCAACAGTAGCTGCAGTTGCCGAAGAACATTCTGCTGCAATTAAAGCTTTACCAAAAGACGGGGTAGTAGTTTTTCCAGCTGACTCAGAATTTGCTGAGGTATGGCATAAGGCTGCTGCCGGTAGAAAGATAATCGATTTTGTATTGTTATCGGGCTCATCTTCTGTAAAGGCTTCCGTTACTGGGCGTCTTTTAAATGATGGTCAAGTGCAAATACAAACAGAGCAGGGGGTCTTGCAGATTCGACTCAATACCTTAGGTAGTCATAACGTTCGCAATGCTTTAGCAGCTAGTGCTGTCGCCTTAGCCGCCGGAGTGAGCCTTGAGAAAATCAAACAAGGACTTGAAGCGTTTTTGCCCGTGAATGGTCGCATGCAGGCTAAGCATATTGATAATAATTACACCTTGATTGACGATAGTTATAACGCAAACCCCGATTCAGTAAGGGCTGCAATTGATGCTTTAAAGCAAAGTGGAAACAGCTCTTGGTTAATTCTGGGTGATATGGGTGAAGTAGGTAATCAGGGCCCAGAATTTCATCGAGAAGTAGGGGCTTATGCTGCCGCGCAGGGAGTCAATAAGTTATTTACCCTAGGTGAACAATGTCAGTTTGCGATTGCTGGTTTCGAAGATACCAAGAAAACCCTCTCGCTAACAGCTAGCTCATCTCATTTTGCAGATATGAATCTACTCATTGCGCAATTAAGAAATGAATTGCAGGGGCAGATAGCTCATGGCAATCGGCATTTAAATATTTTAGTTAAAGGTTCTCGTTTTATGCGTATGGAGCGTGTAGTACAAGCCTTGTTAGAGGAGGCTAAGGCATGCTCTTAATCTTGGCGCAATGGTTACAGGATGATTTTGGATTCTTTAGAGTCTTTAATTACATTACCTTTAGAGCGGTGCTGGCAACAGTGACTGCGCTATTAATTGGCTTAGCAGCAGGCCCTTGGGTGATTCGTAAATTGACTGCTTTGAAGATGGGTCAAGCAGTTCGTAATGATGGACCACAGACACATTTGGTTAAGTCAGGTACGCCTACGATGGGCGGGGTATTAATCTTGATTGGCATTTTTATTTCTTGCATGTTATGGGCTGATCTGAGTAATCGTTTTATTTGGATTGTGATGATTGTGACGTTTAGTTTTGGTCTGATTGGTTGGCTAGATGACTATCGCAAGGTCACTCACAAAGACCCCAAAGGAATGCCTTCAAAAGAAAAATTCATGTGGCAGACCCTGATTGGTTTATTCGCCGCAATCTATTTAGCCTTTTCAGTTTCAGAGGTAAATAACCTGAAAGTGTTACAACTTTTCTACGATTGGCTAAAGAGTGGCTTTGCCTTAGATCTGCCCGCTAAAACGAATTTGCTCTTGCCCTTTATGAAAGAGGTGAGTTATCCACTAGGAATGATGGGCTTCATTATCTTGAGTTACTTAGTGATTGTGGGAAGTAGTAATGCAGTTAATCTGACAGATGGTTTAGATGGCTTAGTCATCATGCCAGTGATCTTGGTGGGTGCAGCATTGGGAGCGTTTGCCTATGTGATGGGTAATGCCATCTATGCGAAGTATTTATTGTTTCCATATATTCCTGGTGCCGGTGAGTTATTGATCTTTTGTGGCGCCATGGGTGGAGCGGGTCTAGCTTTCCTTTGGTACAACGCACATCCAGCACAGGTATTTATGGGCGACGTTGGTGCCTTGGCTCTTGGGGGTGCACTTGGAACCATCGCAATCATCGTTCGACAAGAAATAGTTCTATTTGTAATGGGCGGTATTTTTGTAGCTGAAACACTATCTGTCATGTTGCAAGTGCTCTGGTTCAAATTTACCAAGAAACGCTTTGGTGAGGGGCGCCGTATTTTTCGGATGGCTCCTTTGCACCATCACTTTGAGTTAGGTGGTTGGAAAGAAACACAAGTCGTGGTTCGTTTCTGGATTATCACCATCCTATTAGTTTTAATTGGCTTATCTAGCCTGAAATTACGGTGAGCCAAAAGTAAATATGCTTAATTTAGAGAATACTTTCGCAAATCCTACTGCAATAACGAATGCTGGCTATGAAGCCCCCAAGCGTTTTTTAATCTTAGGTCTCGGAGAGTCTGGTGTTGCCATGGCTAAATGGTGCTTGCGAAATGGTGCTTCTGTTCGTTTCGCTGATACTCGAGATCAGTCTAAATTTACCGATACGCAAAATACCTGGTTAGAGGAGTTAAAGTTTGCTGGTCTCAAAGATATTCAATTTGGACCTTTAGTCGATGACTGCTTGGCTGATATTGATGTGATTGGCATCAGTCCGGGATTGTCCCCATTAAAAGAACCAACTCAATCATTTTTAGTAAAAGCTAGAAAATCTAGAGTAGATGTTTGGAGTGAGATTGAGTTTTTTGCCCGTGCACTAACTGCTCTTGAGCGTATGGCCTTAGCACGCAAATCATCTTATGCATCAACAGTACTCGCTATTACTGGAACAAATGGTAAGACAACAACTACTGCGCTTACAGGTCAACTGTGTGAGCGGGCAGGCAAGAAGGTGGCAGTAGCAGGAAATATCAGTCCAGCAGCTTTAGAAAAATTAATGTCTTGTTTGGATCAATCCGATCAGCTAGAAGATATGCCTGATATTTGGGTGTTGGAGTTATCAAGCTTCCAGTTGGTTTACACCTCTACATTGAATGCCACTGCTGCCACCGTACTGAACCTCTCGCAAGACCATTTAGATTGGCATGGTGACATGTCGTCATATGGAGATGCAAAAGCAAAAATATTTGGTGATGACACAGTTTGCATCTTAAATCGCGATGATCCATTGGTAATGGGGTTGCTTTCTGAAGATCAAAAAGCGAAGCGTTCAATAGTGACCTTTGGCGCAAATCAACCCGATGAGCAAGGCGCATTTGGTATTGAGCATGACTTGCGTGCTGGAGGGATTGATTGGCTGGTATGGGCTGAGATTGATGAAGATGTTGAGCTAAAGCCTAGGCGTCGTCGTAAGAGTGCTGTAGTGGAAGAAGATGAGCCTTTGCGTTTGAAGCGTTTAATACCTGCTGATGCACTGCGTATTCGTGGGCGCCATAATGCATTGAATGCTCTAGCAGCATTAGCTTTAGCTAGAGCAGCTCATTTACCCATGAATATTTTGTTACATGGTTTGCGTGATTATCATGGTGAGCCCCATCGCGTTCAAAGTATCGCGATTGTCAATGATGTCGAATATATCGATGACAGCAAGGGAACAAATGTGGGTGCAACTGTTGCGGCATTAAATGGCTTGGGCAATAGTGCGGCAGGCAAGCGAATTTGGTTGATTGCTGGTGGTGATGGAAAAAGTCAAGACTTTAGCCCATTGCGAGAACCTGCATTACGCTTTGTCAAGGGCGCTTTCTTGATTGGCCAAGATGCAGAGAAAATTGCTGAAGCCCTCAGTGAAAAAGTGCCATGCACTAATAGCGTTACCTTGCAAGCCGCAGTTCAAGCAGTTGCTAGGCAAGCCCAATCGGGCGATCTTGTTTTGCTATCGCCTGCATGTGCGAGCTTTGATCAATTTCGTGATTACGTTGAGCGCGCCGAAGTATTTTTCTCTGAAGTTGAAGAGTTGAGTATGCGCCTCGAAGGAGTTCAAGCATGAGCTTAAGAGAAAAACTATTTCCTGAAAATCGTATGGGCCTAAACCGATTCTGGAGTTTCTCAAGGGGTGGCATTGATAATTTCCGCAGCGGCTTAAGAGATGCCGTCTCTGGTGTAGAGCAAACTCGTTCACGCATGATGGATTACGACCAGTTACTCGTTTGGGCAGTTTTATCCTTAACGTTGATTGGTTTAGTAATGGTGTATTCAGCCTCAATTACTTTAGCTGATGGCCCAAAGTATGCCAATTACAGTAGCAATTTCTTCTTGATACGCCACCTCATCTCTTTGAGTATTGCTATCGGTGTGGCAATTTGGGTATTTAAGATTCCAACCAGAGTTTGGGATCGATATTCGCCGCTCATTTTTGGATTAACTGTACTGCTTTTAATTGCCGTTCTCATTCCAGGCGTTGGCAAGGGAGTTAATGGTGCCAAACGTTGGATTATGTTGGGCCCCCTGAATTTTCAGCCTTCAGAGTTAATGAAGTTTGCTGCAGTGATCTTTGCTGCAAGTTATACCGTGCAGCGCCAAGAGTATCTGCACTCATTTGTAAAAGGGATGTTACCAATGGGTGTGGCAGTCGCCTTGGTTGGTGGCTTGCTAATTGCTGAACCTGATATGGGCGCTCTTGTAGTTGTAGCCATAATAGCATTTGGCATTTTATTTTTAGGCGGTATCAATGCCAAATTATTTGGTGGCCTCATTGTGGTGGGCTTTTTAAGCGTGGCAATCATGATTGCTCTGTCACCGTTTCGTCGTGGACGAATGCTTGCTTTTATGGATCCATGGCAAGTGGATAACGCTGCTAATAAGGGTTATCAATTAACACATTCACTAATGGCATTTGGCCGAGGGGAATGGTTTGGTACTGGACTAGGTGGAAGTGTAGAGAAACTGCATTACCTGCCGGAGGCCCATACTGATTTCATCATGGCTGTGATTGGCGAGGAGCTTGGCTTTGTGGGCGTAGTAGTAGTGATCTTCCTCTTTTATTGGATTGTTCGGCGCGCTTTCATCATTGGTCGTACAGCTTTGCAATTGGATCGAAGTTTTGCTGGTCTAGCAGCTAAAGGTGTTGCAATTTGGATTGGTTGGCAAGCGTTTATTAATATGGGCGTGAACTTAGGCCTATTGCCAACTAAAGGTTTGACATTGCCATTAGTGAGCTATGGTGGCTCAGGCCTTTTGATGAATGCTGTAGCAATTGCTATGTTGCTTCGGATTGATTATGAGAACCGCATCTTGATGCGTGGAGGGAAGTTGTGACAAAACCCTCAATTCTGGTGATGGCTGGCGGTACTGGCGGGCATATTTTCCCAGGCCTTGCCGTTGCTGAATATTTGCGGATCTGTGGCTGGAATGTGGCTTGGTTGGGCAATCGAAACGGTATGGAGTACCGCCTAGTGAAGTCCTGTGATTTTCCTTTTGAAGCCATAGATTTTGGTGGCTTACGTGGCAAAGGGCTCAAGGCCAAACTGATGCTGCCAATGAATTTAATGCGTGCTTGTTTTCAAAGTTGGAAAATTATGCGTCGCCTTAAACCAAGCGTGGTTTTGGGTATGGGCGGCTATATTACTTTCCCTGGCGGCTTGGTCACTAAATTATTAAAGCGCCCATTGGTTTTACACGAATCTAATTC
>JBILYO010000065.1:0-10157 GCA_044377685.1 Polynucleobacter sp.
CTCAGGCATACGATAAAGCCCATCCACGTGCAAAGGCTGGTAAAGGCTGAGGAACTCGGTAAGATATTAGGTTTCCCGCTTTGGGTATGCATTTCTTAGATTTTGATTGGATCAGTGATGGCATTAATTCCGGTAACCATTTTGACGGGTTTTTTAGGCAGCGGCAAAACCACATTGTTAAAGCACATTCTTACAGAAGAGCATGGCAAAAAAATTGCGGTAATTGAAAACGAGTTTGGCGAAGAAAATATTGATAATGATATTTTGGTTCAAAACAATCAAGAAAATATCGTCCAGATGAGTAATGGTTGTATTTGCTGCACCATTCGTGGTGATCTTGTAGAGGCCTTAAATACGCTGTGGGAGCAGCGCAAAGACAAGAAGATTCGTTTTGATCGGGTTGTCATTGAAACTACAGGCGTTGCTAATCCGGGGCCGGTTGCGCAAACCTTCTTTATGGATGATGACGTTGCTGATCATTATGTTTTAGACGCCGTTGTCACGCTAGTGGATGCTAAGCATGGTCCACAACAACTGACTGAGCATGAAGAGGCCCAACGTCAAGTTGGCTTTGCAGATCAGATCTTTATTACAAAGACAGATTTAGTGACGCCCGCCGAAGTAGAGTCCTTACGTAATCGTTTGATGAATATGAACCCAAGGGCCCCTATTACTGGCATTTCTAAGGGGGTTGTACCTCTGAATGCTGTTTTGGATCTTAAAGGCTTCAACCTTAATGCCAAATTAGATATTGACCCCCATTTCTTAGAGCAGGATGACCACCACCACAGTCATGACCATGATCACAGCACTTGTGGACATGACCACAGCCATGACCACCATCATGGCCATGCAGGGCACACAGATCGCATCCAGTCATTCGTTTTTCGTAGTGATAAACCCTTTGATCATCAAAAGTTAGAAGACTTCTTAGGGGGTATCTTGGAGGTCTTTGGCGAGAAGATGCTGCGCTATAAAGGTGTTCTCTATGTCAAGGGTAGCAACCGAAAAGTAGTCTTCCAGGGGGTTCATCAGATGATGGGTAGCGATATGGCTGGCCCCTGGGGTGTTGAACCCAAGCAAACTAGGATGGTCTTCATTGGGATTGATTTACCTAAAGACACTTTATTGGCAGGGCTTGAGGGATGTTTGGTGCAGTAGATTCGGGTACAATCCGCCGCCATGGTCATTATTGATGAATATTGAACAATATTGATTGAGGGGCTGTAAAACTTTGGCAGAATGAGGCAATAATGCTTCAAATCCAGGAAAGAATGAAATGACGGTAAAAACAGCAACAAAAACAACTACTACAGCAAAAGCAAGTACTAAGGCAACGAGTCCTAAGGTCCATAAGGGCGGACCTTTAACTGAGGCTGAATTGCTCAAGATGTCCGAAAAGGACTACATGAATGCTGGGCAGTTAGATTTTTTCCGTCAAAAGTTGTTGACCTTAAAAAATGACATTTTGAAGAATGCTTCAGAGACCACGGAACATCTTCGTGAAAATATTTTGGTGCCAGATCCAGCAGATCGCGCAACAATCGAAGAAGAGCACGCTTTAGAACTGCGGACGCGTGATCGTGAACGTAAGTTACTGAAAAAAGTAGAGCAAGCATTGGCTCGTATAGAGTCTGGTGACTATGGCTGGTGCGAAGAAACAGGTGAGCCTATTGGCCTGAATCGTTTAATTGCAAGGCCTACCGCCAACTTATCTCTTGAGGCTCAAGAGCGTCGCGAACTTCGTCAAAAATTATTTGGCGAATAAATTTAAGCTGCGATGACTAAGTCAGTTCCTACTATTAGTGATATCTCTCCTTTATTAAAGGCAGAGATTCTTGCTGAGGCTTTGCCTTACATCCGTTCTTATCACGGTAAAACCATTGTGATTAAGTACGGTGGAAATGCCATGATAGAAGATCGCCTCAAAGAAAGTTTTGCGCGAGACGTCATTTTGCTTAAGCTAGTAGGCATGAATCCTGTAGTAGTTCATGGCGGTGGTCCACAAATTGATGAGGCGTTAAAGAAGATTGGTAAGACTGGAACTTTTATTCAGGGAATGCGTGTCACCGATGAAGAAACCATGGAAGTTGTAGAGTGGGTTCTTGGTGGTGAAGTACAGCAAGATATTGTGATGCTCATTAATCACTTTGGTGGTCAGGCAGTAGGCTTGACTGGTAAAGATGGCGGACTCATTCGGGCTAAAAAAATGTTGATTGCTGATGAAAAGCACCCTGGTGGCTTGATTGATTTAGGCTTTGTCGGTGAGATTGATACGATTAATCCAGCGGTTGTTAAGGCCCTGCAAGACGATGCTTTCATTCCTGTTATTTCCCCTATCGGCTTTAGCGAAGAGGGGCAAGCCTACAATATTAATGCTGACCTAGTGGCCGGCAAGATGGCTGAAATTCTGCATGCAGAGAAATTGGTCATGATGACCAATATTCCAGGTGTGATGGATAAGAATGGTACGCTTTTAACGGACTTAACGGCACGAGAGATCGATGCTCTCTTTGCTGACGGCACGATTTCTGGAGGCATGCTACCCAAGATCTCATCAGCCTTGGATGCCGCCAAGAGTGGCGTGAATTCAGTTCATATTATTGACGGGCGAATTGAACATTCCTTGTTGTTAGAGATTTTGACTGAGCAAGCATTCGGAACAATGATTCGCTCAAGATAATTAGAGACTATGCGCGAATCTTTACAGCCAAAAGATATTAATGACGGCATTACTGATGCTGGCAAGACGCGCAAACGCCCACGTCCCGGTGAACGTCGCCTGCAAATTTTGCAAGTGCTTGCAGAAATGCTGCAGAACCCCAAAGGAGAGCGTGTAACAACTGCCGCCTTAGCTGCCAAAATTCAAGTTTCTGAAGCAGCCTTATATCGCCATTTCGCAAGTAAAGCGCAAATGTTTGAAGGCCTTATTTCTTTTATTGAGCAAACTGTTTTTGGTTTGATTAACCAAATCAATCAAAAAGAAGAGTCTGGCCTCGCACAGGCGCGCGGTATTTTGCAAATGCTCTTATTCTTTGCTGAAAAGAATCCTGGGATGACTCGGGTACTATTGGGCGATGCCTTGTTACAAGAAGATGATCGCTTACAAGAACGCATTACTCAGGTATTAGATCGGGTTGAGACCTCACTCAAACAAGCATTGCGTATTGCTCAAACTCAAGGCGGCGCATGGGCACATGTAGGTCAAGAAGAGGTCAGTATTCGAGCTGCGATGTTGATGAGCTTTATTTTAGGGCGCTGGCATCGATTTGCACGTAGTGGCTTTAAGAAGTTGCCAACCGAAGCCTCCGATATTAGTTTGCGCATCCTTCTCTCAGAATGAGCGAGTTACATCTCTCTAGAAACACTATCCACTTTGCCGAGCCACTGCCTTTGCAGAGTGGCGCCATGTTATCTGGCTATGATTTAGTCATTGAAACTTACGGCAAATTGAATGCCGATAAAAGTAATGCTGTATTAGTTTGCCATGCATTAAATGCGTCACATCATGTTGCCGGCCCTAGCCCTGATGATCCAAAAGATATTGGCTGGTGGGATAACATGATTGGTCCTGGTAAACCAGTCGATACCAATCATTTTTTTGTCATAGGCGTCAATAATTTGGGTTCATGCTTTGGATCTACGGGTCCAATGAGTGTTAATCCGGCCTCCGGAAAGCCTTATGGGGCTGACTTTCCAGTGATCACAGTTGAGGACTGGGTCAATACTCAGGCACGCTTGGCTGATAAATTAGGAATTCGTAAATTTGCTGCCGTGATGGGCGGGAGCTTAGGCGGCATGCAGGCAATGGCTTGGGCTATTCAGTTCCCCAAACGCCTAGATCATTGCGTAGTGGTGGCATCAACTCCGAGGTTGAGTGCACAAAATATTGCTTTTAATGAAGTAGCGCGCAATGCTATTTTGTCCGATCCCGATTTTCATGGGGGCAACTACTATGAACATGGCGTAGTACCAAAGCGTGGTTTGCGCTTGGCGCGTATGGTTGGCCATATAACCTATTTGTCTGATGATGATATGGCTGAAAAATTTGGGCGTGAGTTACAGCGACCTAATGGTGAGTCTAATGATTACCGATTTAGTTTTGATGTGGAATTTGAAGTTGAAAGCTATTTGCGTTATCAGGGCGATAAGTTTTCAACCTATTTTGATGCTAATACCTATTTGCTAATTACCCGAGCTCTGGATTATTTTGATCCTGCTCGTCGCTATGAGGGCAGTCTAGATCGTGCCTTAGCTGAAGTACAGGCTAAGTTTTTAGTAGTGAGTTTTTCTACAGACTGGCGTTTTCCGCCTGATCGTAGTCGTGAGATTGTGCAGTCGCTTCTAAGTAATAAGAGTGAAGTGAGTTATGCAGAAATTGATGCACCTCATGGCCATGATGCTTTCTTGTTAGATGATCCGAGGTATCACAACCTTGTGCGTGCTTATTTTGAGCAAATGCTTGAGGTTCAATCATGATCACCAAGAATATGCGTGCTGACTTTGTTGCAATAGCGAACTGGATTGCACCGAATTCTCAGGTGTTGGACTTGGGTTGCGGCGATGGCAGTTTTTTGGAATTTTTGCAAAAACAAAAACCAGTACATGCCTATGGTGTAGAGATTGATGATGCACGCGTGCTGTCTTGCGTGCAAAAAGGCTTGAACGTTATTCAGCAGGATTTGGAAGGCGGCCTAGCCCTGTTTGAAGATAGCAGTTTTGATACGGTGGTACTCTCGCAAACTCTGCAGACGATCCATCAAACTGAAAAAATCCTGCGTGAGGTAGTGCGAGTCGGAAAGGAGTCAATTATTTCATTTCCAAACTTTGGCCATTGGTCACATCGTATGGCGGTTGGATTGGGCCGTATGCCAATCTCTAAGAGCTTGCCTTATCAGTGGTACAACACTCCTAACGTACGTGTACTGACTGTGGAAGATTTTGAAAAATTAGCCTCCAGTATTGGCTTGCAAGTATTAGATCAATGTATCTTGCACGAGGGTCGACAAGTGACTCTCTTGCCAAATTTCTTTGGTAGTTTGGCGCTTTTCCGTATTCGTAGTGCCTAGCATCGTGCCCAAAGAAGTGCATTCTTGGTTAAAAGATTTTCGGGTTTACCTTGAATGGCCCTGTTTGCGGATGTTATTTCTAGGCTTTTCTGCAGGCCTGCCACTTTTACTCATACTGGGAACGCTCAGCTTTTGGTTGCGTGAAGCCGGTATTGATCGAAGCACTATTGGCTATCTCACTTGGGTTGGGTTGATTTATGCCTTCAAGTGGATGTGGGCGCCTTTAGTGGATCGCCTACAAATCCCGGTGCTAACTAAATTATTCGGCCGCAGGCGTAGTTGGTTGCTTTTTGCTCAAGCATTAATCGTTATTGGGCTGGTGGGAATGTCTAGCGTTGATCCAAAGCTTGAGTTAAATATGGTGGTCTGGTGTGCCTTATTGGTTGCGTTTGGATCTGCCACACAAGATATTGCATTGGATGCATTTCGTATTGAATCTGCCGATAGCGATCATCAAGCTGCTCTTGCAGCTACTTATCAAACTGGGTATCGATTGGCTTTAATCTGGGCCGGCGCAGGCGTTTTATGGCTTGCTGCTCGTGCTGAAGCTGGTTCGGGGACCTATGATCCAGGCGCCTGGCAGTTTGCATATCTTTGCATGGCCGCCTCTATTGGTGTTGGAGTTCTGACTACTTTGTTGAGTAAAGAGCCTGCTCGTATTGATCTTCCTAAAGCACGCAATGCTAAAGCTTGGCTTCACCAAACTTTGATTGAACCTTTTGCAGAATTTATTCACCGCTACCACTGGCATGCCATTTTGATTTTGTCTTTAATTGCGATCTATCGCATTAGCGATGTCGTGATGGGTATTATGGCCAATCCCTTTTATGTAGATATGGGTTACACCAAAGATGAAGTTGCAGCAGTCAGTAAAGTGTTTGGTGTGATCATGACTTTAGTCGGCGCTTTTATAGGCGGCGTCTTAACGCTACGATTTGGTGTCCTAAGAATTTTATTTTTAGGGGCTGTACTATCGGCCCTTAGTAATTTATTATTTGCATGGTTGGCAACCCAAGGGCATGATTTGCAGGGCTTAATTTGGGTCATCTCAGCCGATAATCTGAGTTCTGGCATTGCCAGCGCAGCCTTTATTGCCTTCTTATCGGCGCTGACTAACATTCGTTACTCAGCCACGCAATATGCTTTATTTAGCTCGATGATGTTGTTACTTCCCAAATGGTTGGCAGGCTTTTCAGGCGTCTTTGTAGACTCATTTGGTTATCCAGCATTCTTCTATGGCACGGCCATTATTGGCGCACCTGTGCTCTTATTGATTTGGGCGACGATTCATTTCAAAGTAGTGCAGATTAAAAAAGATTCTGACTAGTATTCAAATTAGATTTTCCAGTCGTAATCCACGGTGAGGGGCGCATGATCTGAAAAGCGCTCATCCTTATACACAGCTGTTTTTTTGGCAGAGTTAGCTATACCAGGCGAACTGATATGGTAATCAATACGCCACCCTACATTCTTGGCATAGGCTTGACCGCGATTACTCCACCAGGTGTAGCAAGACTCTCCAGCTTTAGGTTCTAGCTTGCGATACACATCCACATAGCCTACTTGGTCAAATAAGTTGGTGAGCCAAGCGCGCTCTTCTGGAAGGAAGCCTGAATTTTTCAAATTACCTTTCCAGTTCTTAAGATCAATTTCTTGATGAGCAATATTCACATCGCCGCACAGAACAATCTCACGTCCGGATTTCTTGAGCTTGACGAGGTGAGGCAAGAAGCTATCGAGGTAGCGGTATTTAGCCTCTTGTCTTTCGGGTGAGCTCGAACCTGAGGGCATGTAGACCGAAATGACTGAAAGCCCTTTGAAGCGTGCCTCAACATAACGACCTTCGGCATCAAATTCTGCGTTGCCATAGCCATAAAGCACTTCGTCTGGTTTATGCGGGGTGTAAATCCCGCAGCCGCTGTAGCCCTTTTTCTCGGCATGATGAAAAAAGCCATACAGACCATCTGGGTTCAGAATGGCATCTTCCAAGTCATCCTGTTGAGCTTTGAGCTCTTGCATGCAAATGAAGTCAGCTTTTTGCTTTGCAACCCATGGCAGAAAGCCTTTTTTCACTGCAGAACGGATACCGTTGAGGTTCGCGGAAATGATGCGTAACATGTAGTCCTATGAGCTCAAAAAATTCTAATCAAGATAACTTTATTCGTTTTGCCTTAGAGGCAAAGGTTTTGTCGTTTGGGGAGTTTAAAACCAAAGCGGGACGACTTTCACCTTATTTCTTTAATGCTGGTGGTTTTAATGATGGCGCCCGATTAAGCGCCTTAGGTCGTTACTACGCCAATGCCTTAAAAGAATCTAAGATTGGATTCGATATGCTGTATGGACCCGCCTACAAAGGAATCACTTTAGCTGCTGCTACAGCGATTGCATTAGCAGATGATGGGATCAATGTGCCCTTCGCCTATAACCGTAAAGAAGCCAAAGATCATGGTGAAGGCGGTTCACTGATTGGCGCCCCCGTTAAGGGCAAAGTAGTGATTATTGATGATGTCATTTCAGCTGGAACTTCTGTGCGTGAATCTGTTGACCTCATTCGTGGAGCAGGGGCAGAGCCTTCGGCCGTTCTGATTGCTTTGGATCGCATGGAGCGCTCTGGCAATGCAACTGAGGTTGGTGATCAGTCTGCGATACAGGTAGTTGAGCAAGAGTTTGGTTTGCCCGTGATTGCAATTGCGAACTTGGCCGACTTAATGTTTTTTTTAACTGCCTCAAGCGATACGGAGTTGACAGCCTATCTACCAGCAGTTAAAGCTTATCGAGAGCAGTACGGCATCTAAATAGAAGTACTGTTTAGATTTCTGTTTCACCCTCGAACACGGTTGTCGCAGGGCCAGTCATGATCACTGGCTGTGCTACGTCATCAACCATTCCACCCCAGGCGATTTGTAAATCTCCCCCACGAGTGTGCACTGTTACTGGTGAATCGAGTAAGGCTCTACGAATTCCTGAAACCACAGCTGCACAAGCACCGGTACCACAAGCTAAGGTTTCGCCTGCGCCACGTTCATATACGCGCAACTTAATTGCATTGCGGTTGATGATTTGCATATAGCCTGCGTTCACCTTATTTGGAAAAGCAGGATGATTTTCAATGGCAGGGCCTTCTTCTAAAACGGAAGCACTATCCACGTCTACAACTACTTGAACTGCATGAGGGTTACCCATAGAAAGAACGCCAACCCAGTCGTCATGATCTGCAGGGGAGCGGAGCTCAAGGGCATACAGCATTTCATGAAATTCTTGCAAACTTGGTAATCCCTCAGGGTTAAAGGGAACAAGAGCAGGTTCAAAAATAGGAGCACCCATATTTACTTCAACTTGATCATCAGGTTGAGATGTAAGAGTCAGAATAGTATGAGCCACCTCTACTCGCAGTGGATTTTTAGTAGATAGCCCATGATCTAGTACATAGCGGACAAAGCAACGTGAGCCATTGCCGCATTGCTCTACTTCGCCGCCGTCAGCATTAAAAATGCGATAGCGAAAGTCAGCATCTGGGCGAGTGGCTTTCTCTACTAGCAGAATTTGATCGGCGCCGATACCAAATTGACGATGCGCTAAGCCCTGCCATTGCTCACGAGTGATACCACTGAGATCTTGATCGATTCCATTGAGCACAATGAAGTCATTGCCAGCACCATGCATTTTGGTGAAGCGAATTTTGCGTGCGTTCCTTGAATTTGTGCTCAAAAGTATTTCCATTTACTGATAAAGACTGGGTTCACCAGGCGGTCTATGTTTAAAACGCTTATGTACCCAATAGTACTCTGCTGGTCTTTGACGAACAAGCTCTTCGATCCAAAGATTTAGGCGCGCAGTATCTTTCTCTGGATCGTCACTGGGAAAATCTGGAAGTGGCGGAGCGATAGTGCAGATATAGCCAGTTCTTTTAGGGTTTAGTAGAGTGGTCATGAGGCAAACCTCGGCACCACTCAATTTTGCAAGACGAGAGACAGAGGTCACCGTGCTAGTGGGGATTCCAAAGAAGGGCACAAAGATGGAGTCGCGTGGCCCTAAATCAATATCGGGCGCAATAACGACAAAATTACCAGCGCGAGTTTCGCGAATGAGATCACGTAGGCGACTTTGCCGTTCAATGGACTTGGCGCCAAAGCGGTCACGCCACTCCACCATTTTTTGATTGAAGAAAGGATTCTTCATTTTTTGATAGAGACCCGCTCCGCGTGGCCAGCCATGCTTCATGCCCAATGCAGAGAGCGCCATGAAGCCTCCCTCAAGACCAACAAAGTGTGGGTTCACTAGAATGCGTGGTTTGCGATCACCTAGTGGAACAGCAGATTCAAGATGTACAAATGACAGTATCTGATTGCTAGTGCCAAGCCATACTCGGCTTCGCTCGATGACACTACGTCCAAATAGTTTCCAATGCTCAAGTGCCAGAGCATCAATTTGTTTTTTGCTCAAATTAGGAAAGCATAAACATAAGTTGGTTTTAACTACCCTGGCACGATCACTCGGAATATGCGCAGCAAGCAATCCAAGTCCATAACCAGTTTGGATAGAAATGCTGTAAGGCAAGAAGGCGAAGAGGCGCAGAAGGCTGAGCGCTAAAAAATTGAAGAGGTTCTGTAACCAAGTCATTTTTGCAATGATATTGAGGTGCCTAATTGTTGGGTGGCAATTCTGCACCGGTTGGATGCTTATAGCGGTTGTATGACCAAATGAATTGTTCAGGCGCAACTAAGACTGCATTTTCAATGGCGACATTTAGTTCGGCGGCGCCAATAGTCGCATCTTCTGATAAGGGCGAGAGTCTTGTGGCTTGCATTAGCCATCCCTGACCTAAGCCTTTACGTTTGGCAGTAAACATCACTACTGGAGTGTTGTTGCGGTTAGCTAAACGTGCAGGTAGCGGCGTGGTGTATGCGGATCGCCCAAAGAATGGCACCCACACTCCTTCACCCCCGCTGGGCACTTGATCGGGAAGAATGCCAATAGCCTCGCCACGAGTTAAGGCGCGAGTCATTTGACGAACCCCATTTAAGTTCGTTGGTACAAAATGCATATTAGGATAGGCTCTGCCTTCCTCAACCACTTCGTTTAACCAAG
>JBILYO010000207.1:0-3421 GCA_044377685.1 Polynucleobacter sp.
TTGGAGTGATGGATTTCCTTGAAGAAAAGATTCGTAAAGATAAATACAAGTAAAGCTTATTAATTTAGTAAGCCTACTCAGATTTTTACAAAACGACGGATAATCCAAAAGTACAGTGGATACGGTAGGATTCTGAGAAATTTTAAGAATCCTGAAAACCGTTTCGGAAAGTGAATATCAAACTCACCTTTTTGAATGCCAGATAATATTTCGCTTGCAGCCTCTTGAGCCGTAATTAATGCTGGCATTTCAAAATCATTTTGAGCTGTGGCTTCAGTAGCAACAAATCCCGGTGAGATCATATGCACGCTGATACCCTGGGGTAATAAGTCGTAATACAAGGTTTCACAAAAATTAATAATGGCAGCTTTGCTCGGCCCATAAGCTAAGGCCTTTGGTAGTCCGCTATAACCAGCCACACTCCCCACAATAGCAATGTGACCAGCGCGCTCTTGAAGCATGCGAGGTAGAACAGCTGCTACCGCTCTCATGGGGCCTAAAAGATTAGCGTTAATCGTCTGCTCGGCAGTTTTGATATCAAAGTTATCGGCACGCAAGGGTACATAAACCCCTGAAACAAAAAGTAGCAAATCAATGCCACCCCATGCTTGAATCATTTTTTGATGGGCAGTATTGATCTGATCATCTTGGGTTACATCGACAGGAAGAATTAATGTCTGCTCTGCGGGCGCAAATTTTGCTATCTCTTGGAGGCGCTCAACCCTGCGGCTTGAAAGTGCAACCTTAGCCCCTTTTTGAATTAAAGCCTTGGCACATGCTTCACCAATGCCGCTCGATGCGCCAATGATCCAAACGCGCTTGCCAGAGAAGTGATCGATACCTAGTTGCTTCATGCGCTTAGGGCGTTGCCCGAGTTTGTGGGAGCTTCATGGCTCAAAGTGAATTGCACAACATCGATATTACGCTCTGAGAATCCTGCGGAGCAATACATGAGGTAGAAATTCCAGAGTCGAATAAAGGCCTCATCAAATCCGAGTTGACGCACTTCTTGAAGTTTTTGATTAAAGCCATCTCTCCAGATGCAGAGCGTTTTGGCGTAATCAGTACCAAAAGCAAATTCAGATTCAACCTTTAGGCCAGCTTGCGCTGCACTCGCTCGGAAGCTGGCCCGTGATGGAAGCATTCCACCTGGAAATACGTATTGCTGGATAAAGTCGGTGTTATGTCGATAGCGATCAAAAAGTTCTTCAGCAATCACAATAGTTTGGACGCAAGCTTTACGGCCAGCTTTAAGACGCTTAGCAATCGTTTGAAAATATTCTGGCCAATATTTTTCGCCAACAGCCTCAAACATTTCAACTGAGACGATTCCATCGAACTGTTCTTGGCAGTCTCGATAGTCTTGAAGACGCACTTCAAATGCTGGAGCTTCTTCACGACTCGCTTGAATATTTTTTAAACGTAAATCGGTAAAGGCTTTTTGTTCAGTAGAAAGGGTTAAACCTGTGATGGCAATATTACTATGCAGTGCCTGTTCCATCACCCCGCCCCAGCCGCAGCCGATTTCCAGAATGTGCTCTGATTCTTTTGAACCAATCGAGTCGAGAATACGTCCAATTTTTGCTCGCTGCGCCTCTGCAAGCGACTGATTCTCACTGTCGGAAAACCAAGCGCTCGAATAACTCATCGTAGGATCAAGCCATAAAGTATAGAAGGCATTTCCTAAGTCATAGTGCGCTTGAATATTTTTGCGGCTACCTGATTTGGTGTTGTCTCGTAGCCAATGTTTGAGGCGATAGAAAATCGAGCCGTACCAGTTTCCATAAATGGCTTTTTCTAGAATAGTCCGATTGCGAATGACGAGCTCTAGAAGGGGCTTCAGGTCCGGAGTATTCCATTGCCCGCGGATATAGCTTTCAGCAAAACCGATATCGCCATGAGACATGACTTGCTTAAATACTGACCAATCTGTAATCTGAATTTCTGCATGTAGTGCATCGGAAGGGTTGCCAAACTCTTTTCTTTCATTATTTGGCAAGATAATTTGCAGATAGCCACTACGCAACTGCGATAGTAATTTCAATAAAGCTTCAACGCTAAATCGATATTTTTTGGGTGACTTCGTTTCTGGTCGAGCAAAATTCAAACGAGAGAGTAATGATTGTCCAGGGCGATTCATCGGCTAATTTCAAATTCAGGAGGTTTAGGTTTCGAGTTAAAGGGTACGCCTTTGAACCAAAGTTTCAATGCCTGCCAGTGGATACGGAAAATAACACCTAAGCTCATTAAGGGATACTTGATAAAAGCCAAATAGAGATTAGCACGACTGAGCGGGCGGCTTTGCCCGCTAATGCTGGTATTGATTAAGGGGCTTCCATCTTCATGGAGCTCAATACGGTAAACAGAGTGGCGACCAGAGTTACTCTCATTGGGAAATAGGAAGCGGAAGTGGTATTCCCCGCGGATCTCGCAGAAAGGAGAAACATGAAATACTTTTTTGCTGGTCAGCGTCTCTCCAGAATGTAGGGACTCGCCGGAATCCTTATAAAGTAAGTAACAGTGCCGTTCTCCAAAAGTATTGTTCACCTCTGCGAGCACTGCTTGTACCTGTCCATTAGAGCGAGTACAGATCCAGAAGCTGACAGGATTAAATACGTAACCTAAGACCCTGGGAAAGGTTTGTAACCAAATTTCTCCATCAACATTAGGTACCTGATTTTCAAGCAAAAGGTTTTCAATCCACGCAAGACCATTTGTGTTTCCTTGACCATGATCCTTGTCAAAGAAGGAGATCAGGCCGCGGCGGTTATCCTTCAGGCCACAATCAATGAGTAGGCTAGGATTTAGACTTCTGGCTCGCATCGGAATGGATACCGTGAAGACACCATATCCAAAGGCATTGCGGGCAGGACGAAAGCGACTATGCTTTACTACCCCAAAATTAATCTTTGGCTGATTCATTTATTGAGCATCTTGTTTAGGACTATTGTTCACTGGCGAGCGAAGGCTTTCTAATAAGGCCTCAGCAACCAACTCGCCGGAACGCAATCCATCTTCATGAAATCCAAATCCAGTCCAAGCGCCACAATACCAAATAGATGAGTTCCCTTGTATCAGGGGCAGCTCTTTTTGCGCTTGAATAGCACCCATATCAAATACCGGGTGAGCATAATGAATTTCTTGATGTACTAGCTTTGGATCAGGATCAGTTAATGGATTGAGGCTGACAATGATTTGCAGATCTTTCAATTCAGGAGGAAGAGGCTGCAAACGATTAATGAGATAGTTCACGCTCACATGTTGTTTTGCTGACGGCATTGCGCCAGATTTGGCGGTGTAATTCCAGGCAGCCCAACAACGTTTTACTGAGGGTAAAAACCGGATGTCTGTATGTAGAATCGCCCGATTTTTTTGATAGGGGATGGCGGCAAGTATATTTTTTGCATCCTGAGGTATGCCA
>JBILYO010000067.1:0-10099 GCA_044377685.1 Polynucleobacter sp.
AATATTTATTCTGTCCGGCTTTTAGACCATACGATGCCTTTCTATTTGGAAAGAACCATGATCATGGTGGAATCTCCTGATGAATTAGAGTTTGGGGTTAAGCAAGAGCCTTCATTGTGGATGCCGACTCTAGATGCTTTTATGGAGCGCTGGAAAGAAGATCGGACCGCTTATGCTTTAATGGTTCCTGAGCAATACACTGCATTACAGAAGATCAACTTTCCAATGCAAGAAGTCGATCGTGACTCTCGCAGAGTGATTGTGAAACACCCGGACACTGCTAGTTCGCCTCAACAATAAAGGCTCATCATGTCAGCTTCTACGCCAGCATTTATTCCCTTTACCCGCCCCAGTTTTAATCAAGAAACGCTTGATGCGGTTGCAGAAGTGCTGCGCTCTGGATGGGTCACCTCCGGCCCGAAGCTGGCTGAGTTTGAGGCAGTGCTCTCGAATTACTTTGGCGGCAGACCAGTACGCTGTTTTGCCAATGGCACTGCAACCATGAAGATTGCTTTACAAGTTGCCGGAATTGGTGAGGGCGATGAAGTGATTACCACCCCAATCTCGTGGGTGGCAACTTCAAATGTCATCTTGGGAGTTGGCGCAAAACCTGTTTTTGTAGATGTTGATCCCGTTACGCGTAACATTGATTTAAATCAAGTCTCTACTGCAATAACCTCCAAAACTCGCGCCATCATGCCCGTCTATCTCGCGGGTCTTCCAGTCAATATGGATCAACTCTATGCCTTAGCTAAACAGCACAAGCTTCGAGTGATTGAAGATGCTGCCCAGGCATTCGGCTCACATTGGAATGGAAAGAAGATTGGTAGTTTTGGTGATCTAGTAAGTTTTAGTTTTCAAGCAAATAAAAATCTCACGACCATCGAAGGTGGTTGCTTAGTATTAAATAATGCAGAAGAAACTGCGCTTGCTGAAAAACTGCGCTTGCAAGGACTTACCCGTCAAGGCATCGATGCTATGGATGTCGATGTATTGGGAGGCAAAGATAATCTTACCGACGTCAACGCAGTCATTGGCTTAGAGCAACTCAAACAACTGCCCACCTATCAAACACGGCGTGCTGCTCTAGCGCGACAATACTTTGATGTATTGCGCAGCGAACTCCATTCATCTGGTTTAGATGCTTTAGGTTTGGAATTGCCAGTTGAAAACTTTACCGAAACGAACTGGCACATGTTTCAAGTCATTCTGCCTTTGACGCAATTAACTGTGGATCGCGCCCAAGTGATGACCGAATTAAAAGAGCTTGGAATTGGCACAGGGGTTCATTACCCCATCATTACAGGCTTCACGCTCTACAAGAACTTGGGCTATAAAACAGCAGATACCCCTCATGCGCAGCGTATAGGGGGCTCTATTCTGACCCTTCCCCTATTCCCAGCAATGACAGATGAAGATATTGGCCGCATAGTCAAGGGATTAGCAGGAATACTCAAAAAATACCGTAAAAATTAGGGTTCTTTGGGGCAAGCCCCAAGATCAGGCAAAATTGCGTCATGACCGCACATTTAGACGCTGATCCAAAGCTGAGCATTATTGTCCCCATATACAACGAGGAAGATGGTCTCCAAGCTTTATTTCATCGCCTCTACCCCGCGCTAGACGCAGTAGCTGTTAAGCACAATATTAGCTATGAAATCGTCTTCATTAACGATGGTAGCAAAGATCGCTCTGCTGGCATCCTGGCTAAACAAGTAGAACTGCGTCCCGACGTGACTCGCGCTGTTTTATTCCATAGTAACTTTGGTCAACATATGGCCATCATGGCAGGCTTTGAATACGCAAGAGGTGAGTACATCATCACCTTGGATGCAGACCTACAAAACCCGCCTGAAGAAATTGATGCACTGACAGAGCAATTACTAAAGGGTCATGATTATGTGGGTACTATTCGGGCCGATCGTCGTGATAGTTTCTTTAGAAAGCTTGCTTCGCGCGCCATGAATCGTTTGCGCGAAAGAATTACCCACATTACGATGACTGATCAAGGCTGCATGTTGCGAGGTTACAGCCGTCGCATTATTGACTTAGTGCGTCAATGTGATGAGAGTAATACTTTTATACCTGCCTTGGCTTACACCTTCGCATCAAATCCAACAGAAATTACGGTAAGGCATGAAGAGCGCTTTGCCGGGGAATCTAAATACACTCTCTATCAATTGATTCGCCTCAATTTTGATTTAGTGACCGGTTTCTCAGTCATGCCCCTGCAAATCTTTTCTATTTTAGGAATGCTCCTGTCACTCGCCGCAGGCAGCCTCTTTGCTTATCTCCTGTTCCGTCGCTTCCTCCTGGGCGCAGAAGTTGAGGGAGTCTTTACTTTATTTGCGCTGACCTTTTTCCTGATTGGGGTAATGCTTTTTGGTTTGGGTTTATTAGGCGAATACATTGGACGTATTTATCAGCAAGTCAGAAAACGCCCGAGATATGTCGTGCAAACTGTCTTAGAGAAAAAATAATTGCGCGCCGTCGTCTTCGCTTATCACGATGTAGGTGTTGATTGCCTCAAAGCACTTTTAGCAGCAGGAATCCAAATTGACCTAGTAGTCACTCATGAAGATGATCCGAATGAGAATGTTTGGTTTGGAAGCGTCAGCAAGCTTTGTGCTGAGAAACATATCCCTTATGTGACACCGAGCGCAACCGAGTTACTGAGTTTGATTCCTCAGCTTCAGACCCTTAACCCAGACTATATTTTCTCTTTTTATTACCGCAATATGATTCCTGCTGAAATCTTGGCTTGCGCAAACATTGCAGCCTTGAATATGCATGGCTCTTTATTGCCAAAATATCGGGGTCGCGCACCAGTCAATTGGGCCATTCTTCATGGTGAGACAAAAACAGGTGCCACTTTGCATGTCATGGAAATCAAGCCTGATGCTGGTGATATTGTGGGTCAAGCAGAGGTCAATATTGGTCCTGATGAAACCGCAACTGAGGTATTTGCCAAAGTGAGTCATGCCGCAGTAAAAGTAATAAATACCGTACTACCCCAACTGATCCAAGGCAATGTGCCACGGAAGGCAAATACCTTATCCCAGGGGAGCTATTTTGGAGGCAGAAAGCTCTCTGATGGCCAGATTTGCTGGGACCAAACCGCATTTCAAGTCCATAACCTGGTGCGGGCCGTGGCACCCCCTTATCCAGGGGCATTTAGTGACTGGCAGGGCCAGACCATGATAGTTGCGCGTTCTAGCCTCACAGGACCCTTTCCAGAGAAGCTCGATCTTGGGGCTTGCGGTATCCAAGTGGTTGATAATCGAGTATTCGGCATTTGTGGTGACCATACAGTCATTGAAATCTTGGAATGGTTCCCAGCAAAAACACATTAGATTGAAACGAGGCAGTAAAGATGAAAAAAGTACTCATTCTTGGGGTAAACGGCTTTATAGGCCACCACCTCTCAAAACGCATTCTAGAAACGACTGATTGGGACGTTTATGGCATGGATATGCAACATGATCGTCTAGGTGATTTAGTCAAGCATCCACGCATGCATTTCTTTGAGGGTGATATCACCATCAACAAGGAATGGGTCGAATATCACATTCGTAAGTGCGATGTCATCCTCCCATTAGTTGCGATTGCCACTCCCGCAACCTATGTACAACAACCGCTTAAAGTATTTGAACTTGATTTTGAAGCCAACCTTCCGATCGTTCGCTCTGCTGTGAAATACAAAAAGCATTTGGTTTTTCCGTCAACCTCTGAGGTCTATGGCATGTGCGAAGACAGTGAGTTTGATACCTCTACATCCAATATGATTTATGGACCAATCAATAAGCCACGCTGGATTTATGCTTGCTCTAAGCAATTAATGGATCGCGTCATTTGGGGCTATGGCATGGAGGGGCTACGCTTTACCCTCTTCCGTCCATTTAATTGGATTGGACCTGGTCTCGATAGTATCTACACCGCAAAAGAAGGTTCTTCAAGAGTGGTTACTCAGTTCTTGGGTCACATCGTTCGCGGTGAACCGATTAATTTAGTAGACGGTGGCGCCCAAAAAAGGGCATTTACCTATGTCGATGATGGTATCGATGCATTGATGTGCATTATTGATAATAAAGATGGTATTGCTAATGGCAAGATCTATAACATCGGTAATCCAAAGAACAATCATTCTATTCGTGACCTTGCCAATCAAATGCTAGAGATCGCACGAAGTATTCCTGAGTATGCCAAGATGGCTAATGAAGTAAAAATTCTGGAAACTACTTCCGGCGCTTACTATGGTGAAGGTTACCAGGACGTACAAAACCGAGTGCCGGCTATCGACAACACCATGATTGAATTGGGCTGGAAACCAAGCATCACGATGACTGATGCGCTCAAGAATATATTTGAAGCCTATCGTCAGGATGTGGAAAAAGCACGCCACCTGGTTGATACTGAATAACACAGTAGTCCATGGCTAAAATTGCACTCAAGGTAGACATTGATACCTTACGCGGAACTCAAGAAGGCGCGCCTAATCTGGCTCGCACCCTCGAGCGCTTTGGTTTAAAAGCAACTTTTTTATTTAGCCTCGGACCAGATCATACGGGTTGGGCATTAAAGCGTGTTTTTCGTCCTGGCTTTTTGAAAAAAGTCAGCCGTACTTCAGTAGTGGAGCATTATGGAATCAAGACTTTGCTTTATGGCGTATTGCTTCCGGGCCCCGATATCGGCAAACAAGCTGCTGCAGAAATGCGAGCAATCGATCAAGCAGGACACGAAGCTGGAATTCATGCATGGGATCATGTCGCTTGGCACGACCAGGTTCGCCATCAAAACCCAGCTTGGACTCGCTCCATGATGCAAAAAAGTTGGGATCGATTTTTAGAAGTCTTTGGGCATCCTCCAAAAACGTATGGCGCTGCTGGTTGGCAAATGAATGAAACTGCTCTTGAACAACTAGATCAATGGGGCATTCAATATTCATCAGACGGCAGAGCCGAACCTAATCTGATTCCTTATCGTCTAAGCTTACCGTCTGGTAAAACGAAGCATGTTCAATATCCTACAACCCTCCCTACCCTAGATGAGTTAATTGGCGTGGATGATGCTGATGAGTTTGCAGCAGTAGACAAGTTGTTGGCCATGACCCAAAGCAATCCAAACGATCAGGTGTTTACTCTACATGCTGAACTAGAAGGCCAAAAGCTATTACCCGCTTTTGAAAAACTCATTATGGGCTGGCTGAAACAGGGCCACGACCTTGTAACTATGGGCAAACTCCATGAATCCTGGGAAGCGACCAAACAACTCGATAAAATAGCTGTATTGCCACTAACTTGGGGTGAAATCCCCAATCGAAGTGGCGACCTGATTATTCAGAACAACGTAAACCAATAGACACAATAACTAACTAAGGATCATCATGACAGTCGCTATCGGTAAACCTATTCCCTCCTGCGCTGTACCAGCTACTTCTGGGCTGACTTTTACCCCAGCTTCTGCTCAAGGAAAAAAACTGGTGATCTATTTTTACCCAAAAGATATGACTCCAGGCTGCACTGCAGAATCCGGTGAATTTAGAGACAATATTGACGCCTTTAATAAAGCCAATACATTAGTCGTAGGAGTTTCTCGAGACAGCTTAAAGTCTCATGACAACTTCCGTAGCAAATTACAACTACCCTTCGAATTGATTGCCGATACCGAAGAAAAGCTCTGCCAATTGTTTGGCGTTATGAAAATGAAGAATATGTATGGCAAGCAGGTACGCGGGGTTGAGCGAAGCACCTTCCTCTTTGACTCTTCAGGCAAGCTTGTAAAAGAGTGGCGTGGCCTAAAGGTTCCGGGTCATGTGACAGAGGTATTACAAGCAGCCCAAGCCATAAAATAATTTTTACAATAATTTGCCTGCTGGCTCTTGCAAAGTCAAAAAAATGGGGTAAAGTAATTCCATATGCACCGTAAGCGACGGGAATGTCTGACGATCCGTTTGAATCAGGAACCTGAATATTTCAGAACAGGTTTGGAGACTAACCCCCGCCATTTTTTAGACTTCGCTGCAAACCGTTTCGTAATAAACCGTCAAAGCACTCCGCTTGGCGGTTTTTTCTTTTAGGAGAGTCTGCATGCCATTGCCCCCCATTCCAACTCAAATTGCTGGTCAAGTGAAATTGAACCGAAAAGAGACTCCAGATTTAAAGAAACGTCCTGCACTAGCAAAACCAGTAGTAATGGAAACTTCTGATTGGGCCAATGATGCTGAAGAAGACTTATCAGCAGCTGAGCTTGCTCTGGAAAAAATTCAGAGTGATCACCGCTCAATGGATGATGATACACAGGCACCTATTCCAGCAAAACCAAAACGGTTTGTAAGAACTGGGCCGCCAAGCTTATTTGTCTTAGATACCAATGTTTTAATGCACGATCCAAGTTCGCTGTTCCGTTTCTCAGAGCATGATCTGTATTTACCAATGACTACGCTTGAAGAGCTAGACAATCATAAAAAAGGAATGACAGAGGTTGCGCGAAATGCCCGAACCGTCAGTCGATCATTAGATCAGCTGATTGCCGGAACCAGTGGTACTTTAGATGAGGGTATCCCTCTCAATAAGCTTGGGAACCAAGATGTATCAGGTCGCCTCTTCTTCCAAACCAAATTGTCGACACAAGCTCTTCCTGAAGGCCTGCCCGAAGGTAAAGGTGACAACCTGATTCTGGCGGTAGTCAGCGAACTACAAAAAACTCGCCAGGGTCAAGAAGTAGTGTTGGTATCCAAAGATATCAATATGCGAATCAAAGCACGCGCTCTAGGTTTGCCTGCAGAAGATTACTTTAATGACCAAGTACTAGAAGATCGTGATTTGATGTATTCAGGGATCATGAGTCTACCTGCAGACTTCTGGCCCAAACATGGTAAAGATATGGAAAGCTGGGCAGATTCTAAATCAGGCACGATGTTTTACCGAGTGACCGGCCCTTCAGTTCGCAGCATGCTGGTCAACCAATTTGTATATCAAGAAAATCCAGATGGTTCAACACCGTTTTATGCCCAGGTACGTGAAATCAATGGCAAAACAGCACTACTGCAAACCTTAAGAGACTTTTCTCACCAGAAAAATAATGTTTGGAGCGTGACTGCTCGCAATCGTGAGCAAAACTTTGCCATGAACCTGCTTATGAATCCTGATATCGATTTTGTCACCCTTTTAGGCCAAGCGGGTACTGGTAAAACTTTATTAGCCTTAGCTGCTGGCCTCGAGCAAGTATTGGATAGTAAACGCTATAACGAGATCATTATTACCCGTGCAACTGTACCGGTGGGTGAAGATATTGGTTTCCTACCAGGTACCGAAGAAGAAAAAATGCAACCTTGGATGGGTGCATTTGATGACAATCTTGAAGTTCTTCAACGCAATGATGACAGTGCCGGCGAATGGGGTCGGGCTGCTACTCAAGAACTGATCCGTTCACGCATCAAAGTCAAAAGTATGAACTTCATGCGCGGCAGAACTTTTGTAAGCAAGTTTCTGATCATCGATGAAGCCCAAAACTTAACGCCAAAGCAAATGAAAACACTGGTTACCCGTGCAGGTCCAGGAACTAAGATTATTTGTTTAGGTAACATCGCGCAGATTGATACCCCTTATCTCACTGAGGGCTCATCTGGTCTGACTTATGTAGTTGATCGTTTCAAGGGTTGGCGCCACAGTGGACATGTTACTCTAGCGCGCGGCGAGCGCTCACGTCTTGCGGATCATGCTGCTGAGGCCCTTTAATCAATCTCACTCCTGCCGCACTCTCATTGGGTGCGGCATTTTTATTTGCGCCTTGCTGATTCTGAATGGCTGTAGTACTTTTAGTGGCAGATCAGCCAGCTCCAAAGTGGCTCAATTTAAACAAGATACCAGTGTTGGTACTGAAGATATTTCAATTGCTGCTGTTGGTCTAGTTGGAGTGCCCTATCGCTATGGGGGCAATAATCCCAAAGCTGGGTTTGACTGTAGCGGCCTGATTGGCTATGTGTATCTCAAATCAGCCGATATCAAACTACCTCGTACCATTCAAGATATGAGTACTAGGGGTCAAAGCATTAATGATCAAGCCCCTGCGCCAGGAGATCTGGTGTTCTTCAACACCGCAGGTGGTAAGTACTCTCACGCAGGGATTTATGTAGGCAAAGGCCGATTTGTGCATGCCCCAAGCTCTGGTGGCACAGTGAAGCTAGAGCAAATTGAAAGTCCCTATTGGGCTTCAAGATTTACCGAAGTCCGAAGATTGGCAACAAATACACCTTAAAATCTCCTTTAGGTAAATATCCTTACGGATGATTATCAGAAATAATATCGTCAATTAAGTAAAAAATCATTAGGAACAATGCAATGAACCAAGAGGACCTTCAACAAATTCAAAATATTCTGATCACAGCCGCTACGGATATAGGCTTGAAAATTTTGGCTACAATTGCTTTTTGGTTTGTTGGTAGATGGCTCATAGGAATTGTCTTAAGTATCATTCGTAAGTCTCTTGAGCAAGAAAAGGTTGACCCAACTATCCTGCGCTATATTGGCTCAATTGTTTCGGTGACTCTTAATATATTGTTGGTTGTTGGAATACTGGGCTTCTTTGGCATTCAGACAACCAGTTTTGCCGCACTCATTGCAACTGTAGGCGTAGCGATCGGTGCCGCTTGGGCCGGCCTATTATCAAACTTTGCTGCCGGTGTATTTATCATCATATTGCGCCCATTTAAGGTGGGTGATTTCATTACTGCTGGAGGCATCACTGGCACGGTAACTGAAATTGGCCTATTTTCTTCTACCATTAATACCCCTGACAACATTGCCACTTCGATTGGTAACAATAAGATCTTGGGCGACACCATACAAAATTTTAGCAATACGGCCTACCGTCGTGTCGAGCTTAAATGTCAACTATCAAGCGCTGCAGACCAAGGGGCTGCTATGCAGTTATTGCGTGAAAAAATTTCTACAATCCCTAATGTGCTGTCAGAACCAGGGGTTGAGGTCAATATTTTAGAATTTAATTTAGTTGGGCCAGTATTAGTAGTGCGTCCCTATTGCAACAATAATCACTATTGGCAAGTTTATTTCGACTCCAATCGAGTAATGAGCGAATCTTTGAGCGCTGCTGGCTTCCCGGCACCGATGGCATCCCAAAATATGATTGTTAAACAGCTTTAGTTTTTGAAGTTCACTGCTTGGAATTTTTGATCAAGGCGATTTAAATAAATAAGCCGCGCATTCATGCGAGGCTTATTTTAATAGGAACTTAACAATCTTTAAAAAGGCTCATATCCACCTGAAGAGTAGCCAATCTGGCCCATCGCTAAATTATCAAACTTAGTATACGGACCTTGCCAGCTTAGGCGCACAGTACCAATTGGTCCATTACGCTGTTTGCCAATGATGATCTCTGCCATGCCTTTATCAGTAGTCGTATCGGGGTGATACACCTCATCACGATAGATAAACATAATTAAGTCAGCATCCTGCTCGATCGCACCTGACTCGCGTAAATCTGACATGATTGGGCGCTTATTAGGGCGCTGCTCAAGACCACGGTTTAACTGTGACAAAGCAACCACAGGGCACTGTAATTCTTTAGCGAGTGATTTGAGTGAGCGTGAAATCTCAGAAATCTCAGTCGCACGGTTCTCAGAGCCGGAGCCGCTCATCAACTGCAAATAGTCAACGACCACTAAACCAAGAGTACCACCAAAGTTTCTGGCAATACGTCGTGCTCGTGCACGTAACTCCAAGCTTGATAAAGAACCAGATTCATCAATCAAAATTTGGGTATTACTTAAACGCGCAATGGCATCAGTAACACGTGGCCACTCATCATCTTGTAACTTACCAGTACGCATACGACTTTGATCAACACGCCCTACTGATCCAAGTAAGCGTGAGGCTAATTGCTCTCCCGACATTTCCATGGAGAAAATAACAACTGGTAAACCTTCAGCTAAGGCTACGTTTTCTGCAATATTGAGTGCGAACGCAGTGTTATGGGTCACTACATAATCATTTGTTATGTAAGTTCTATCTGGGTGGCTTACTGAAATACATTGCGCTTCCTCAACCCTAGATAATTCAATGCTTTTAAATGAAATTCTACG
>JBILYO010000068.1:0-10046 GCA_044377685.1 Polynucleobacter sp.
ACCCTTAGAGAGCGGATGTATTTATGACAGCAATCGCTATAGCCTCACTGGGCTTCTTAATCGACTCAATCTTGAAATAATCGATTGCGGCATTGTGCGTGATGATCCTAAATCTTTGAAGGAAGCCTTTATTGAGGCCTCCACTAAAGCAGATGTCTTAATTTCTTCTGGTGGAGTTTCAGTTGGTGAGGCAGATTTCACTAAACAAATCATGCAAGAATTGGGTGATGTCGGATTTTGGAAAATCGCAATGAGGCCAGGTCGGCCAATGGCTTTTGGAACACTGAAGCCAGTTTTAGGCCAATCATCAGCTAAGAGAACCTTGTTCTTCGGTTTACCCGGCAATCCTGTAGCAGTCATGGTGACTTTCTACCAATTTGTTCGAAGCGCACTCTTACAGTTGAACGGTGCGAGCCAAACTGAAGTCCCACTAAGCCAAGCTATTTCAGAAACTCCCATTCGTAAAAAGCCAGGTCGCACTGAATTTCAGCGGGCTATCTTAGGGCGTAACGCCGAGGGGAGACCCACAGTCACACTGACTGGCAGCCAAGGGGCTGGCATTTTGCGCTCCATGAGTGAAGCAAGCTGTTTCATCATCCTTCATCACGATCAAGGAAATATTGCTGCCGGAGACTGGGTAGATGTGGCGCTTTTTGATGGACTGCTTTAAGATTGCGTCATCATGAAACTTAGCAAAAAAGAACTGGTCTTCCTCGACCCTATGCATACTGCCAAAACTTTAGTTTTGGTTTACCTATGCTTTTCAGTCCCTATCGTTCTATTGGCACTCTTTGTCGCCTTTGTCCGCGATGGTGCGATTCCTGGCTTTACCGTGCTTTCAGCATTAGTTCTGAATGCTTTGCTTGGCTTTGGTTTACTCTGGATTGCCTGCAAGGTTTATAACTGGGTAGCTGGTAAATTCGGTGGCATTGAACTAGCCTTGCGTGAACTCCCAGAAGAAATTGAAGCTGAGTAAATGACGCTCTAGAAATAAATAAAGCCGAGAACTGTATCTGTCTCGGCTTTATTGTTATTTGCGAACTGCGTACTAGTCTTTCAATAATTCAGTATTAATTAAGCTGGGTGGTTTCTGACCAGCCAATGCAGCACGTAAATTATCAACAGCTAAATCCACCATCGCACGGCGTGTTTTTTCACTAGCGCTTGCAATGTGCGGCGCCAAGACAATATTACTTAATTTGAGTAACTCGGGATTGACTTTGGGCTCACCTTCAAAAACATCTAGACCAGCGGCGAAGATCTTTTTTTCTTTTAGTGCTTGTGCTAATGCCAAATCATCCACAATACCGCCACGCGCAATGTTTACCAGGGTGGCAGTCGGTTTCATCAAGGCAATTTCTTTGGCGCCAATGGTGTGATGATTCTCTGGGGTGTAAGGTAGAACTAAAACAACGTGATCAGCCGTTCGGAGTAATTCTTCTTTGGAAACGTAAGTTGCGCCACAGGCTTTTTCGTCTGCTTCAGGTAGACGACTACGATTGTGATAAATCACTTTCATACCAAAAGCCAAGGCGCGTTTCGCAATACCTTGGCCGATACGCCCCATTCCAATAATGCCTAATGTGCTGTGATGTAAATCCATGCCCAAAGGATTGTGCACGATCGACCACTGATCCCACAGGCCATCCCTGATCCAGCGCTCAGATTCTGTAATCCGCCTTGCAGTTGCCATCAGGAGTGCAAAGCCAAAATCGGCCGTGGTATCGGTTAATACACCTGGAGTATTACTTGCCATTACCCCAGCCGCAGTCATTGCAGGAATATCAAAATTGTTATAGCCCACTGCAATATTGGCCACTATCTTTAAGTTTTTAGCGTTGGATAATGCGCTTGCATCTACTCGCTCACTACCAGCGACCAAAGCACCGACGACAATCGATAGCTCTTTTTGCAACTCCTCTGGTGTAAAAACTTGATCAGCCTGGTTGGATCGTACTTCGAAGGACTCCTCTAGCTTGGCCAGTTGATCTGGGAAAATTGCTCTAGCCACTAAAATTTTTGGTTTATTACTCATCAATGTCCTTTTAATTATCTGAAAACCTACAATTCTGCTCAGCACGTATCTTAAATTGATCTTTGAAAAATTGGGGGAGAATATTATTGCGATGCAACAAAAAATACCCTTACAAATAACCCTACAACAAGGGGAAACCCCCAATCCTATTTACCTTAATTTGGGTACACTTTAGGTAGGATTCTTTTCATCCAGAAGTTTATTTATCTAAAAATGACCATAGGAGATTTAGATGTCAGATACCAATAACACTAGCCCGCGCCGTAAGTTCCTAAAGAACGCTGCTGTAGGCACTGCTGGCGCAGCTGCAATGGGCTTCCCAATGATTTCTAGTGCGCAGACTGTGAACTTGCGCTTTCAATCAACTTGGCCTGCTAAAGATATTTTCCACGAGTATGCCAATGACTACGCAAATAAAGTTAACGCCATGTCAGGTGGTCGTCTCAAAATTGAAGTGTTACCTGCTGGTTCAGTAGTTAAAGCTTTTGATATGTTGGATGCTGTATCCAGCGGAACCTTAGATGGTGGTCATGGAGTTTTGGCATATTGGTATGGCAAAAGCCCAGCACTAGCTTTATGGGGATCTGGTCCTGCTTTTGGCATGGACGCTAATACCCTCCTGTCTTGGAACCAATATGGTGGCGGTCAGCAGTTGCTCAATGAAATCTACAACGACCTGAAACTCGATGTAGTCTCCTTCCCTTATGGACCAATGCCAACCCAGCCATTAGGTTGGTTTAAAAAGCCGATTGCAAAAGCAGATGATTTGAAAGGCTTGAAATTCCGTACCGTTGGTCTTTCTATTGAGATTTTCACAGATATGGGCGCGTCAGTTCAGGCCTTACCTGGTGGCGAAATCATTCCAGCAATGGACCGTGGCGTTTTAGATGCAGCTGAGTTTAATAACGCAACTTCTGACCGTATCCTTGGCTTTGCAGACGTATCTAAAGTCAATATGCTCCAAAGCTTCCATCAAAGCTCAGAGCAATTTGAAATTATCTTCAATAAGAAGAAATTCACTTCCTTAGCACCAGATCTTCAGGCGATCCTGACTTACGGAACCCAAGCGGCTTCGGCAGACATGTCATGGAAAGCAATTGATCGCTACTCCAAAGACTTTGCTGAACTACAAACCAAAGACAAGGTCAAGTTCTACGCTACACCGAAGTCTATTTTGGTGGCCCAGTTGAAAGCTTGGGACAAGATCATTGCGAAGAAAGCTGCTGAACTCCCAATGTTCAAAAAGGTCTTGGATTCACAAAAAGCATTCGCTCAACGCGCAGTTCGCTGGGATGTGTTGGTTAATGTGGATATGAAGATCGCCTACGACCATTATTTCAAGGCTTAAGCGCCTTTAAAGCCCTAAAAGCTTATGTAATAATGTGGCTTCATGCACATCTGAACCGGACGGCATCCCCGTCCGGTTTTTTTTAGCGGCGTTGAGAATTACAGAATTATCTTAGGAGAGTAGTTCATGGATAAATTCATGCTGACAGTAGATGAAATTAGCACCTTTGTTGGTAAAGCAGCAGCATGGCTTGTGGTTGTTTTAATGCTGATGGTAGTCACGGATGTTGTAAGACGCTATGCATTTAATTCCCCATCAGCATGGATCGGTGAGTTATCTGTCATGGCTTATGGCACTCTGTTTATGTTGTGTGGTGCCTATACCTTAGCGCAAAATGGTCACGTTCGCGGCGACTTCCTGTATGGATCAATGAAACCACGCACACAGGCAACCCTAGATTTGATTTTGTATGTCACTTTTTTCCTACCAGGAATTACCGCATTGGCTTATGCAGGCTATACCTATGCTGCAGAATCTTGGCGCATAGGCGAGCACACCACCCAGATTGCCAATGGCCCGCCACTCTATCCGTTTAAAACGATTATTCCAATTGCAGGAGCATTTGTTCTTTTGCAAGGCTTTGTTGAAATTTTGCGTTGCATTATTTGTATTAGAACTGGTGTGTGGCCTGCTCGCCTGAAAGATGCTGCAGAGATCGACGTCATTGAACAGCAATTGGCAGCATCTACTCACGTTGATGAAGCATCTCGTCAACAAGCAATCAAAAATGCTAAATCCATCGATGAAGCAGCTCATCATCGCATTGGTCAAACTAAAGAGATAAATCATGAGTGATCCAATTCTTGGCCTAGTGATGCTCAGCTTGATTATTGTTGTCATCATGCTGGGCTTTCCAACTGCCTTTACCCTCATGGGCTTAGGCATGATGTTTGGCTTTGCAGCCTTTTACGACCCCTCCCAAAGCTGGACTGCAAACAAAGTTTTCACTCTGATGGTGCAAAGAACCTTCGGAGGTATGACAAATGATGTCCTCTTATCCATCCCGCTCTTTGTATTAATGGGGTACGTGATGGAACGAGGGGCGCTTGTCGATAAGATGTTCTACAGTATCCAGTTAGCATTCCGTCGTCTACCTGCATCTCTAGCGGTAGCAACCCTCATTGTTTGTACCTTCTGGGGTATCGCAAGTGGTCTGGTTGGTGCCGTGGTTGTTCTCATGGGCGTGATTGCCATGAAACCGATGCTCAATGCGGGCTACGATACGCGGCTTGCCGCTGGTGTCATTACGGCTGGAGGTACCTTAGGTATTTTGATTCCGCCTTCAGTCATGATCATTGTCTATGCAGCGGTTGCCGGCCAATCCGTTGTGAAGCTCTACGCTGCTGCGATGGTACCGGGATTTTTCTTGGCCTTTTTATACTTGGTTTATATCATTGGCTGGGCTTTAATTAATCCTAAAGTTGCGCCTAAGCTACCGCCCGAGCAACTCATAGTCCCAGTCCCAGCACCGATTCATTTTTTACGTGAGCACTATTCCAGCAATATGTTGATCGCGACATTCAAGGCTCTATTCTCGCCAGGCAAATTGTTAAATGCGCCAGCTGAGGCAAGACTCTCATTCAAGAGCATTTTGAAGAATGTACTGGCAGTTCTAACGCCATTAATGTTGGTTGCAGTCACTATGTGGGGAGTATGGTGGTATGTCATCATTCACCAACAAAACGAAAGAGACGCACTCAATGTTCCAGTAGTCACTCAAGTTGCTCAAGCTCCTGCTAGTGCTGCAGAACCTGTTGAAGAAGGTTTAGCTCCTCTTGATGTCACGTCTAATACAAACAAATTAAAAGAGCCCGAAGCAGATGCTCCTTTGGTTGCCTTGGATGCTGCTGCCGGGGATGCGCCTCCAGCTGAAGGTAGCATTCCAGAAGCTGCAGCGGGACCGCCAGAAAACTTCGAGTTGTATTATGGTTTGACCTGCATCCTGTTCGGCCTACTACTCCTTTATTACTACATTAAGTTAGATGAGGAACAGTTTGAGATTCTCAAGCTATTGATTGAGTCTGTCATGCCCTTAGGAGTTCTGACGATCTTGGTTTTGGCTGTCATCCTCTTAGGTATCACTACCGCCACTGAATCGGCGGCAGTAGGTGCATTAGGTGCTTTCATTCTCGCGTATCAAGCAGGCACCTTAAACTTTGATCGCACTAAGCAGGCCGTTTTCTTGACCGCTAAAACAACATCGATGGTGTGCTGGTTGTTCGTAGGTTCAGCGCTCTTCTCGGCTGTGTTTACCATTTTAGGCGGTCAATCGATCATTGAAAAATGGGTGCTGATGTTAGATCTAACACCACTCCAATTTATGCTGCTCTCTCAAGCAATCATCTTCTTCCTGGGATGGCCTTTAGAGTGGACAGAAATTATTGTGATTTTTGTGCCGATCTTCTTGCCTTTGTTGGCTCACTTCAACATCGACCCTCTGTTGTGGGGTACTTTGGTATTTGTCAACTTACAAGCAGCATTCTTATCGCCACCCGTTGCAATGTCTGCCTTCTATCTCAAGGGAGTTTCGCCACCAGGCGTCACCCTGAATCAGATTTTTGCAGGCATGATGCCTTATATGTTCATCGTTATTGCATGCATGGTATTCATGTACGCTTGGCCTGGCATGACCTTATGGTTTCCAAAGTTCCTCTACGGAGGCTAATGGTAGCAAGTAGTTCTGCTATAAGAAAAAGCGCTCTTAACGGAGCGCTTTTTTTATATCGACTACCACTATTAAAATCAACTAAGCAGACTGTTTTAGTAACTCACTATTCGTTTTGCCTAAGGCGATTGTAAATAAACCTTGCCAGTAGTTAAATGATGCCAACTCATCTTCATCTAACTCCATCTCAATAAAAGATGGATGGCGAATTAAGGAGAGCCAGATCCGGCAAAACATCTTATCTTCTAGACGAGAGGGTTTACTAATAAAAGGAATTTCTTCTAGATTTGGAATAATTTCATATACGTCTTCCTGACTTGACATATCCTGTTTATCTCTACTGAGACGCATCATTTCAAGCATCACTCGACCCAGCTGATCGTAATGACCTTGCCAACAAATCGGGGTTGCTGCAATCTCTTTTGTTTTCTCTAAATACTTACGGGCAAACTCGCTCCATGCATACGCTAAATCAAACTCCGTCTTTACCTTGGCGTTCTGCAAGGCAGTAGGTAGGTTAGTAGACTTCATTAACTCAAGCTGACGATCGCCTCCAAAGGTGTAATCGATAATCAATAAGGGTTTTGCTGTTTTATCGATCTTTAGCCGATATTCTTCCATGATCCATTCTTTCCTAGTGGGGTTGATTAATGCTAATGCCTAAAGTGTAATCAATTGAGGCTAAGCTTTGGAAAAGCGGAGTCCTAGGGAAAGCCCTTGCTTAGAGCTTATTCTTACCTTCAACTGCCATGTGGGTATAGGCTATTTTTAATAGCGGGCAGTCTGTAGATTCATTGCTAGCAAAAGCAATCAAATCACCCAAGATATGTTGATATTCATTTTTCTTTCCAGCAAGTAAGTCTCTGAGCATCGAGGCAGTAAAAGGTGACCCCTCCTTAGTGAGGATCTCCAATGAAGAAGATTGGCTCCTCTCAGTAATCTCATATCCCTGCCCCGCAGCAATAGCGCAGCATTCAGCAAACATTTGTTTGCTCAGATCTTTGCCATAGGGGGTAGCTTCAATCTCGCCAACTGAGCCACGACAGAGGGTTGTCATACCCGCTAGCGTTGCTAGAAATACCCATTTATCCCATAAGGCTTGCTCTATATTCTCTTTGTAAAAGGAATCAAAATCTGCCTTTTTACATAGCGTAAATAATTCACGGCTAAGTACTTCTTGCCCTAGCGCCCTGGGCCCTATCGTGAATAAATTTAATTCGGTCAATTGTTGAATAGAGCCAGATTCGGAGATGGTTGCTGCAATATGGGCGATACCGCCCATGACCCGCTCTTTACCAAATTGACGATCTAGGATGTCGAGATGGGTATAGCCATTCAACAATGGAAGAATGAACCCCTTTGAACTTGCTTTTGCAATTGAGCTAATGGAGCTCTCTAAATCATAGGCTTTGCAAGCCAAAATAATCAGGTCATAGATGGGCTCTAATTGATTGGCCAAAACCACTTCTGGCCGGATGGTAAAACTTCCTTTAGGCGTCTCTACCGTCAAGCCTTGTTTTTGAATATGCTGGTAGCGGCGCTCACGTAATAAATAGGTGATATCCGCGCCAGCTTGGTGAAGCTTGGCACCAAAAAAGCCGCCAATACCTCCCGCACCAACAATCAATATTTTCATAACAAAATCAGCTTTTTCAGTCATTTATAGCTTACAGAATAAATCCTATTCTCTAAAGTCTCTAAAAGACCGCTCGCCTCTAGGAAAATAGGGTCTTCGCCTGAAAATGACGCTATTTCAGCTAAAATCATACTTTTATGATTAATCTCCCAACCTTGGGTCTCTTGAAATAGAACGCCATGACTTACGTTGTTACCGAATCCTGTATCCGCTGCAAATACACAGACTGCGTTGATGTTTGCCCAGTAGATTGCTTTCGTGAGGGTCCAAACTTTTTAGTAATCGATCCCGATGAATGTATTGACTGCGCTGTCTGCGTTCCAGAGTGTCCAGTCAATGCAATTTATGCTGAAGATGATGTTCCTGGCGATCAACAAGCTTTTATAAAGCTGAATGCTGAGCTCTCACCTAACTGGACATCGATTACCAAGTCTAAAGCCGGTCTTCCTGATGCGGATGAGTGGAAAGATGTTAAAAATAAACTCGATCAGTTAGTGAAGTAATTCTTTAATTCCCCTTTCGAGAATTCGTGCTGCACTCACCCATACAAACCGATGCCCTCATCATTGGCGCCGGCCCAGTGGGTCTCTTTCAGGTATTTGAACTTGGCCTATTAGAAATCAAGGCTCATATCATTGATTCTTTACCTGAGGCAGGCGGTCAATGTATCGAGCTTTATCCTGATAAACCTATTTATGATATTCCCGCGATTCCCGTTTGCACTGGCCGGGAGCTCACCAATAATTTGCTAAAACAGATTAAACCATTTGCTGCGCAGTTTCATTTAGGCCAAGAAGTGACAGAACTTCAGGTACAGGCTGATGGTCGATTTCTGGTGAGCACTTCAAAGGATGAGCATTTCCTCAGTAAAACTATTTTTATCGCAGCTGGGGTTGGTGCCTTTCAGCCTCGCACTCTCAATCTTGAGGGCCTAGATGTCTTTCTAGACCAGCAAGTTTTTTATCGCGTAAAAGATCCAGAACGATTTGCTAATAAAAATATTGTGATTTGCGGGGGCGGAGATGCTGCTCTAGACTGGGTATTACATTTTGTAGATAAGGCAGCGAGTGTTACCCTAATCCATCGTCGAGATGACTTTAAAGCAGCTCCTAAATCGATCGCTAAAATGCGTGAGTTATGTGCAGATAAAAAAATAAGCTTACTCATTGGGCAAATTACAGGCTATGAAACTCGCGAGAACCAACTTACTAAAATCATCTTTACTAATATTGATGGTAAATCTGAACTCATAGCATTAGATGATCTGCTGATCTTTTTTGGACTCTCTCCAAAACTTGGACCCATTGCAGACTGGGGGCTAGAAATTGATCGCAAACAAATTACTGTTGATACCAAAAAATTTGAAACGAGCATTCCTGGAATCTATGCGGTCGGAGATATCAATGTCTATCCAGGCAAGAAAAAATTAATCTTGTCTGGTTTTCATGAGGCCGCTTTAGCCGCCTTTGCTGCCGCAGAATATCTAAACCCAGAAAAACCAATTCAACTCCAATACACAACCACCTCAACAAAGCTTCATAAGGCCCTTGGGGTGAAGTCTCCCACATTCGAGTAAGCTATCGTATAACCATTCATTTTTAGCCAAATTCTTATGCACCAATATCACGATCTCATGAAAGAAGTTCTAGCCAAAGGCGTCCAAAAATCGGACAGAACTGGCACTGGAACCATCTCTGTTTTTGGACATCAGATGCGCTTTAATCTGGCTGATGGTTTTCCAATGGTGACCACGAAAAAGCTTCACCTTAAGTCCATCATTTATGAATTACTGTGGTTTCTTAAGGGCAGTACTGATAATAATTGGCTGAAAGAGCGTGGTGTATCGATTTGGAATGAATGGGCAGCACCAGATGGCGAGTTAGGTCCTATATATGGCTACCAATGGCGCTCATGGCCTGCTCCAAATGGACAGCATATTGATCAAATCACAGAAGTCATTGAGACGATTAAGAAAAATCCCGATTCCCGTCGAATCATTGTCTCCGCATGGAACGTAGCGGACATTCCTCGTATGGCTCTAGCTCCTTGCCATGCATTCTTTCAGTTTTATGTAGCGGATGGGAAATTATCTTGTCAGCTATATCAGCGCAGCGCTGATATTTTCCTAGGTGTACCTTTTAATATCGCCAGTTACGCCCTGCTCACTCATATGGTGGCACAGCAATGCAATCTTGCAGTAGGTGATTTTATTTGGACTGGTGGCGATTGCCACTTATACAGCAATCATCTTGAGCAAGTAGACTTGCAGCTTTCTAGAGATTTCTACCCGCTTCCGAAACTGAATATTCTTCGCAAGCCCAACTCTATTTTTGATTATGAGTTTGAAGATTTTGAAATTACT
>JBILYO010000209.1:0-3328 GCA_044377685.1 Polynucleobacter sp.
ATTCACCCTTCAACTACCAAGTAATCCGCGGCATTCTCCAAGGTAGCATGAACTGTGTTGTGGGAGAGATCAGTTTGGGAACATTCAAGGTCTCATGAAAAGAGACTACTTTCTCGCCTAAGAGTTCTGAATTTAAAACAGAGCGAGTATAAAAAGGCGTATTTTCTAACATCTGAATGACTTCTAAGCCCTCAGAGCTTTGATTGCGCATATGCCCTTGAATACCCCAGATCGTTTTTGGTAGAACTTGTCTTGGAGGCGCTTCAAAATGATCAATCGTGCCATTCGGATTAAAGGTGAGTGCTAATATTTTTTCTTTAGCATTTTTTTCCCGTACATCATAAATGACCGAAGTTCTGCCGCCACTCATTTCTGCTCTAGACCAGTCCCACTCATGAAAAGATTTACTAATAGGCTCATCACCTTCATTGGAATCTAAATAAGCATTGCCTTCCCATTGCAAGTCGGGAGAATTTAAGCGCACTTTTACGCGTGCTGAGGGTGCAAGAGGCCCCCAACGATGCTTGCCTGCTGCGTCTAGAGGCGTACTAAAGTTAAATAGGGTATTTGGGTAGAGCTCAACAGTGCCTGAAACTTTTTGCCCAAAAGGAACTGCACGCTCTTGTATCTGAACAATCAGCTTGTTACCATCCCAACACAGATTGCTTGGACCAATTACAAACTCAGTAGAGCTACGAGAAACTTGTTTTTCTCCACGCTCTGTCATTGCCCAGCGATTTTTCCCTTTGCTATAAATAGCAACATTGAGTGAGCAATGATTTTCTGGATTCACTAAGGTCTCGCCTCTTCTAGCCCATGCATAGTAGGGTGAAAATACGCTACCAACAAAGGCAATTAAGACAATGCCATGTTGTCCATCATCACTTAGAGCGTCGATGTACCACCAGAGATAAGCGTTCTTCCCGACAGCTTGGTCAAACCGAGGTGTGCCATCAGGGTTGCGGCCGCCATGCGCCCCGATAGGGCTGCCATTGGAACTCCCGGTCCCGGATGAACGCTGCCCCCCGCTAGATAAAGACCCGGAATTGGACTCTGCGCTGAAGCTCGCCCAAAAGTTTCCATCCAGCCATGGTTGGCTTGGCCATAGAGGGCTCCGCCCGTCGCCGGAAAGAGCTGGTTGAAAATAGCGGGAGTCGTACGATGACATATAGCGCTGTCCAAATCGATGTTCAAACCACATTGTTGCAGAAGACCAAAGGTTTCGTGTTCGCATTGTTCGAGTTCCTGGGCATTAAATTCAGATTGATCGCCTTTAGCTGGCGCATTTACAAGGCACAGTAGCCTTTGTTGGCTTGAGGATGGTTGATAAACATCGCCTTGATCTTGGGCGCAGACATAGACGGTAGGTTTGCGGGGGAGGCGATCCCTATTAAAGATGTCGTCAAACTCAGCTTGATAGTCTTGATTAAAGAAAACATTGTGACGGACCAATGGAAAGCCATCTGCTTTGGCATTCATTGACCAAGTCATTGCGGAAAGCGATCGCTTGGCAGGTGAGGGCGGAGTCAACTTTGCATTCAATGCTTTGACTCCTTCTACATTGAGGAGGCCAGTTTGGAGTGCCGCAAGATCGCCATTGAAAACAACGTGATCTGAATAGAGCAAGGTGCCATCTGCTAATCGAACGCCACTGACCTTGCCATTCTTGAGCAGAATTTCTTCACAAGCTTTACCAGTCATCAATTGCACACCTTGATCTTGTGCTAACTTACGAATGGCCGCAACGAGGCTATACATGCCACCTTCAATCGCCCATACTCCTTGGGTCTCAACATCGGCAATCAGCATCAGGGTAGCAGGTGCTTCATATGGGGATGAACCACAATAGGTAGCATAACGACCAAACAATTGATGTAATCTAGGGTCTTGGAAATAATTTCCAAGTGATTTCCAGAGGGTGCTAAATAGGCCAATGTCGTATAAGACCTTGGATCCAGCAATTCCTAAGTCAGCAATCATGCCACCAAAGTTTGGCTTGGCCGAAAGCATATAAGGCTTTTCAAGTGCCTTATAAAGATCTCGACATTGGGCAGAAAATTGGAGAAACCGTTTTGCTTCGGCAGGAGAAGAAAATTCTGCAATCGCTTGCGCTGATTGATCTATGTCTGCAAATAGATCTAATCTCTCATCTTTACTCCAGGCATGTCTCGCCAGAATATTCAACTTCTCCAGCTTTAATTCCGACTCTAAAGTGGTCCCAGCTTTTTCAAAGAGGGCATCAAAGACCCAGCGCATCGTAAAGACAGTAGGACCAGAATCCACGGGCGCTGGCGCTAGAGGATCATCAGAGCAATTGATTTGTCGAATCTTGCCACCAACTTGAGCTTCTTTTTCGACCAGAATGACTTCAACTCCTGAGGAGGCAAGATCGAGTGCGCAAGTAAGTCCAGCAATGCCGCCACCAATAATAATGACGGGAGCTTTAGCCAAGAGTACGACCTTTCCAGCTACCTTGCGCGTCAAAGGGTAGGTAGCGAGAGAACATGGATTCAGAAAAGTAGCTGCCATTCATCGATGCACGAATGGCGGCTTGATGAGCACCTTGTCTGGCATAGTGATCCATCGCTGCTTGTGATTCCCAAATTGTAAAAGTAGCCTGGCGAAAAAAAGGCGCTTCTCCAATACCAGCAGCAATAATGCAGCCAGCAGTTTTCTCTAGTGAGATTTCTGCGGCCGGCTCTTTACTCCAGAATTCGAGACAATTGAGCGGTTTAATTGAGGCTCTGGTAATTGAAACGATCGGACCTGTTGTCGGCGTATCAGCAGTAATTTGTGGAATAAATCCCGACCACTGACCTTTGATTGAATAGGTCTTGAGCTTTACTGAAAAAAATTCATTAGCATGCGCTCTGTACCACTGGATGAGTTCTGAAGATGTACAAAATTTTTCAGCACTAGTGAGATCTTTAAAGACGCAAAAAAGGGCTTGATGGGTGCCACTGGGGCGGAATGAGAAACCACCATTTTTTCCTGAGCCCATATGTTTGAAGAACTCAAGACCTGGCGTCGACCAAAGCCAAAGCCTTGCAAACATGAGTCTTAAGATACCACTGATTTTTGCTGATGACTGGATATCTACGAGAACCATCAATGCAACTTGACTGCCCATTGCTGACTTTCTAATCAATATCCTTATTGAGGTCTACGAGACCATACTTTCTGAGTTTGATGTACAGACTTTGTCTAGATAGCCCTAAGATTTCCGAGGCAGAAACGCGATTATCTTGAGTCAGATTTAAAGCGGCTTTAATACAGAGCTGCTCAATTAAGTCAGTTGTTTCAGCAAGGATATCTTTCATAGGGACTT
>JBILYO010000208.1:0-3328 GCA_044377685.1 Polynucleobacter sp.
ACCAATCTACCATGGGCGTAAAGTGCGTTATGAGCCTCATAACCCTGTAGAAGCAAGAGAGCTATTTATTCGTCAGGCTTTGGTTGAAGAAGCGATGTTTGGGCGCATGGACACCCCAGCACTGCAACGAGAAACCGAAGCTGATGCCAAGAAAAAGTACCCTAATCTGTTTAAATTCTTTTGGCATAACCGCCGTTTGATTCGAGAAATTGAAGCACTTGAACATCGCTCTCGCCGACCTGATGTTTTGGTGGATGATGATTTACTCTTTGCTTTTTATGACTCTCGCATTCCACAGTCAGTCTGTAGTCGAGAGCAACTCTTGATATGGCTAAAAAAAGTTCCTGAGGAGGATTCTCAGTTATGCCTATCTAAAGCCGACTTAATGCGTCATGAAGCAGCTGGCATTACGGTAGATCGTTATCCTAAAAAGATGTTGGTAGGCGGTGCTGAACTAAGCCTGACTTACCATTTTGAGCCGGGTAGCCCAAAAGATGGTGTCACTTTAGTGGTTCCGCTAACACAGCTCAACCAAGTAGATGGACGTCGGTGCGAGTGGCTAGTACCTGGGATGTGCGAAGAAAAAGTCTTATTACTATTAAAAACGCTCCCTCAAAAACTGAGGCGTCACTGTGTACCGCTTCCGGAATACGCAAAATCATTTTTAGAGCGTAAGTTAGAGCAAAAGCAGTTTGGCGCTGGAGACTTTTTAGAAGATTTGATGGCTGATGTGCGTCAAGAGCGTGGTTTAGAAATTAAGCGCACCGACTTTAGACCCGAAGCACTACCGTTGCATTGCTCAATGAACTTTAGGTTGATTGATGAGCATGGGCGTCAATTAGAGGTAGAGCGTAACTTAGCACGCTTACGATCTGAGTTCGGCGAGTCCGCCCGCAGTGCTTTTCAGGCTATCGCTCAAGAGACTGCCCAAACTGAACTCGGTATTGAGATCACTCAAACTAAGCAGGAGGCTACCCGCAAGGTAGAGCAGAGTGGTTATCAAACTTGGGAATTTGGTGAGTTACCAGAGACGCTTGAAATTCAGAAGGGTAATCAAACACTCTTTGGTTATCCAGCCTTAGTCGATCGAAATGATTTTGTGGATTTAGAGGTATTTGATGATCTGCAAGAAGCCCGTAAACAGCATTGGCAAGGTTTGCGTCGCTTATTCATTTTGGCCAATAAAGACACTCTAAAATCTTTACAAAAGCAGTTGCCTGGATTACGTGACTTAGGTTTGTTGTTTATTAATATCGGATCAGTAGAGGGGCTCGTAGAGCAGATTTTGAATTTGGCGGTTGAGAGAGCACTGATGTCTGATGACCTGCCTGTGACAGCAGAGCAATTTAAGCAGCGCCTACAAGCAGGTAAGCCCAGACTAGCTTTAATAGCTCAAGAAATTAGCAAGCATGCACTCGCTGCGCTCCAAGCAAATGCCGATCTACAGAAAAAACTGGCACAAGCAAAAGCAGCCTCCCCGAGTGCTTACACAGATATTCAAGCTCAACTGCAGGCATTGATTTTTCCAAAATTTGTATCTGAGATTCCTTATACTCAGCTGGTTCATTTGCCAAGATATCTCAAGGCGATCGCCCTGAGGATTGATAAATTGCGCTCTAATCCTAGTCGTGATGCGCAATGTCAAAAAGATTGGGAGTCGGTGGCTAGGCCTTGGCAAAAGTTGCTCCAAGGCAATAGGGGAGCCGCCTCCTACACCTTAGTTGAGGATCAGGGTTTACGGGATTTCCGTTGGCAGTTAGAGGAGCTCAGGGTGGCGCTCTACGCCCAAGAGCTCAAAACCCCGACCCCCATGTCCTTAAAGCGCCTAGAAAAGGTTTTAGCAAGCTTGCGCTAAGTCAAATCCTCGCGCCTTTGAAGGTCTTTTTTGGCCTTTGATTGCTTACAATATAGCTATGTACATATTTACCACTCTTCTAAGATTTGGCATTCACAGCTTATCTGGGCTTTTATTTCTTTTTCTTAGCCCTCTCGCGTTCGCGCTACCAAGTACTTCAGCTGAACCCAAATTAGCTGTCATTCTCAATTCAGGCGATGCATCTGTTAGCTTAATTGATATGCCAACACGCAAAGTGGTAAAGACGCTAGCGGTTGGCAAGGAGCCTCATCATTTAATGATGACGCCTGATGAGAAGACATTATTGATTGCCAATGCTGTTGGTAATGATGTGGTCTTAATGAACCCAACGACTGGTGAGCTCACAGGAAGGATCCCAAACATTATCGATCCATATCAAATCGGTTATTCGCCAAATCATAAATGGTTTGTGGCTAACGGCAATCGATTAGATCGTGTAGATATTTATGCTGCTGATGGTGCAAATCTCAAGTTAACAAAGACTGTGAAGTTAGCAAAGACACCAAGTCATATAGCCTTTACAGCGGATAGCAAAATTGCCTTTATTACCTTGCAAGATTCTAATGAATTGGCCGCGATTGATTTAGATACTCAAAATGTACTTTGGAAAATGCCTACCGCTAAGGTTCCTGCCGGCTTATGGATGACTCCAGGCGATCAGTATTTATTGCTTGGCGCTACCGGCGAAGATAATGTTCAAGTCATTGATTGGAAAAATCGCAAGGAAGTTAAGCGGATTTTTACTGGTAAGGGTGCGCACAATTTCCGACCCCTGGGCGATAAAAAACACGTCTTTGTAACGAATCGCATTGCCTCTTCCATTAGCATGATTAATATGCAGACCTTAGAGAAGGTTGGGGACATTACCGGCTTGCCTGCAGGTCCAGATGATATGGAAATTACACCTGATGGTAAGACGCTGTGGGTAACTCTCCGGTTCTCCAAAAAAGTGGGGGTGATTGATATCCCATCGATGAAGTTATTGACAGTCATTCCGGTTGGAAAGTCTCCCCACGGTGTTTTCTTCTATCCAAGAGCTGCGTGGGAATAGAATGTTAAGGCAGCTAAGGAAGCTAGGGCAGGTAAGCTCTCTTTATAGAGGTCTTATAGCCGCAGTTTTAATTGGCTGTTTTTCATTTAACATCAGCGCTCAGCCCCAGAGCTGCAATAAGACTGTTTACCTCTCGTTTGACACAGGCAATATGTCTGTCGCAGAAAAGGTGGCGGAGATATTGAAGCGCCAAGATGTCAAAGCGACTTTTTTTCTTTCAAATGAGAAAACATTTCGGGGCGACTTCTCGCTAGATGATTCTTGGCAAGCCTATTGGCAAGCAAGAGTTCGCGAAGGCCATCGCTTTGGTAGTCATACCTATGATCATGTTTATTTTGTTAAAGATGGACCTAAGGGTGAGGTATTTGAAAAACCCCAGTTTGGACCGAAGGCCGGAATGA
>JBILYO010000210.1:0-3276 GCA_044377685.1 Polynucleobacter sp.
CGGGATTTCGGGCTCATCAGCATTCTCCAATCTGTGACTGTCCAGTCTAGGCAGGACGGATTGGAGCGGTAAGGGCTTAAGGCTTATTTATCTGTAGGAATTAACCTACCAGCCTGTCTTCAGTATAGAGAGGGCTTAAAGCCTTAAATAATTTATGGTGATCTGCTCTTGAAATCACAAGAAATAGACCTATATAATCAGCACTCCCTACATGCGAGTGCTAAGAGTGAGTTTTAGGATTATTTTCTCCTAGTTTTCGTATGAAGAGATTACAAAGCATTGATTTATATTGGTTTTTTAATTAGTTAACACTTACTAACATAGGAGAAGGAATGAATCTGCGTCCTTTACATGATCGCGTAATCATCAAGCGTTTAGATCAAGAATCAAAAACTGCCTCTGGAATCATCATTCCTGACGCTGCCGCTGAAAAGCCTGACCAAGGCGAAGTATTAGCAGTTGGCCCAGGCAAACGTGATGACAGCGGTAAGTTAAATCCACCTGACGTCAAAGTTGGCGATCGCGTGTTATTTGGCAAATATGCAGGTCAAACAGTCAAGGTCGAAGGCGACGAGCTTCTCGTTATGCGCGAAGAAGACATCATGGCTGTTGTACAGAAGTAATTTCAGTATTTAAGAAAGGAATTCAATCATGGCAGCAAAAGACGTTGTATTTGGAGATAGCGCCCGTACCAAGATGGTGGAAGGCGTCAATATTCTCGCGAACGCAGTTAAAACAACTTTAGGACCAAAGGGTCGTAACGTTGTCATGGAGCGCTCATTTGGTGGTCCAACCATCACTAAAGATGGTGTATCCGTAGCAAAAGAAATCGAACTCAAAGATAAGCTCCAGAACATGGGTGCGCAGATGGTGAAGGAAGTTGCTTCTAAAACTGCTGACATCGCTGGTGACGGTACTACCACCGCTACTGTTTTGGCTCAATCCATCGTACGTGAAGGCATGAAATATGTTGTTTCAGGTCACAATCCAATGGACTTGAAGCGAGGTATCGATAAAGCGGTGACTGCTGCTGTTACAGAACTCGCAAAAATCAGCAAGCCTTGCACTACTACTAAAGAAATCGCTCAAGTAGGTTCTATTTCTGCAAACAGTGACTACAGCATTGGTCAGCGCATTGCTGAAGCGATGGAAAAAGTAGGCAAAGAAGGTGTGATTACTGTTGAAGATGGCAAGTCTTTAGAAGATGAGCTCGAAGTAGTAGAAGGTATGCAGTTTGACCGTGGCTACCTCTCCCCTTACTTCATCAATCAACCTGAAAAACAAGTAGCGATATTGGAATCCCCATACGTACTCTTGTTTGACAAGAAGATTGCCAACATTCGTGATTTACTCCCAGTGCTTGAGCAAGTTGCAAAATCTGGTCGTCCATTGCTCATCATTGCTGAAGATGTTGAAGGCGAAGCCTTGGCAACTTTAGTTGTGAACAACATTCGCGGCATTATCAAGACTTGTGCTGTTAAGGCCCCTGGTTTTGGTGATCGTCGTAAGGCAATGTTAGAAGACATCGCGATTTTGACTGGTGGTACTGTGATTGCCGAAGAAATTGGCCTCACATTAGAGAAAACCACTCTTGAGCATTTAGGTCAAGCCAAGCGGATCGAAATTGGTAAAGAAAACACCATCATCATTGATGGTGCTGGCGATGCTAAAGCAATCGAAGCGCGTGTGAAGAACATTCGTGTTCAGATCGATGAAGCGACTAGCGATTACGACAAAGAAAAATTGCAAGAGCGCGTTGCCAAGCTGGCAGGCGGTGTTGCTGTGATTCGTGTTGGTGCTGCTACTGAAGTCGAAATGAAAGAAAAGAAAGCCCGCGTTGATGACGCATTGCACGCTACTCGCGCTGCAGTAGAAGAAGGCATTGTTCCTGGCGGCGGCGTTGCTTTGATTCGTGCTATGCAAGGTATCAAGGGTCTTAAAGGCGACAACGCTGATCAAGACGCTGGTATCAGCATCGTATTGCGCGCGATGGAAGAGCCACTACGCATTATCGTTTCTAACGCTGGTGATGAAGCAAGTGTGGTTGTTAATGCAGTATTGGCCAGTAAGGGTAATAACGGTTACAACGCTGCAACTGGCGAATACGGTGACCTCGTGGCTCAAGGTGTGATCGACCCAACCAAAGTAACTAAAACTGCATTAGTCAATGCAGCTTCTGTTGCAGGCTTGTTGTTGACTACCGATTGCGCTATCTGCGAAGCACCAAAGGATGAAGCTGGTGGTGGTATGCCTGATATGGGTGGTATGGGCGGCATGGGTGGTATGGGCGGCATGATGTAATCAGTCTTACCTTCCACAGCGAGCTTGCTGTAGAAAATAAAAAACGCCTAGTTCATAAGACTGGGCGTTTTTTTATTTGTTGCAAGATAACTTAATCAGGCTGAATACCACCATCCTTAATCACTTTTTTCATTTTGATGAGGCCTTGAGCAATCATATTTTTTAAATGATCTGGACCGAGCGGGGCTATCTCAAAACCTTGCGCAATCAGTTGTTCACGAAGCTTTGGATCTTTTAGCGCAGTTGCCAGGGATTCATTTAGTTTATCAATCACTGCAGGTGAAGTGCCTTTCGGCGCCAAGAGCGCACCCCAGGTCGAGAACTCATAGCCTTTGACACTTTCATCAATCGTCGGAGTATTGGGTAGTAGTGGGGAACGGGTTTTACTAGCAACACCCAGAACCTTTAACTTACCTGCACGAATATGAGGAAGCACTACAGATAGAGCGCTCATCATCACTGGTACTTGACCTGCCATGACATCAGTGACGGCTGCAGCAGCACCGCGATAAGGGATGTGAACAAGAGGCACGCCGGTATATTGACGAAATATTTCCATTCCAATATGTTGGGGTGAGCCATTACCACCAGAGGCATAGTCAATTTTCCCTGGCCTCTCTTTAGCGATACGTACCAAATCTGCCGCTGTATTTCCAGGAAAGCTAGGATTGGCCACCAACACAAAGGTAATCGCTGCGAGTTCTGATATCGGGACAAAACTTTGAGTCGGATCGTAATCGATCTTTTTATAGAGATTAGGCAACATCGTCAAAATGCTGTCATTAAATACTCCTAATACATAACCTTCAGCAGGGCTCTGTACCACCTTCCCAGTTCCAATTAAACCTGCACCCCCTGGAATATTTTCAATCGTGATCGCTTGACCTAGGTTCTCTCCCATTTTTTGTGCGATAGGGCGAAAGAGCAGATCAACCCCACTGCCAGCCTGCAGTGGCATGATCGTTTGGACGGTGC
>JBILYO010000069.1:0-9737 GCA_044377685.1 Polynucleobacter sp.
TGGTTGCCACAATTTGGCCTGGTGAGTGTGTGGGCGAGATGTCTTTACTAACCGGTGAGCCGCGTTCAGCCAATGTCCGTGCTAAAGCCCATTCCACCTTACTAGAAATTACAAAGGCTGATATTGCTCCAATCTTTGAAAGTCATCCAGAGTTGATTGAGGAAATTTCTATTGTTTTAGAGCAACGCAAGGCGGCTAACCAGTTGATACTAAACAAGCCACTGAAGCCCGATGATGTTCAAAAGAACATTAAAGTTCTAGCTAAGAAAATTCTGGGCTTCTTCTTTAACAAGGGTTAACCCGAGCCTAAGGGTTCCTTGGTCCAGGCTTCTACACAATACCGATGCAATGCCGGGCATTTTCTTTGCCTCATATAAATTGGCAAACCTACCCAAAAAGGGTGGAAATGCCCATTTTTTGGGCTTATAGCAGGCATATTGCCTTGAAAATTTGTTAGTATCCAAGGATGCTGGTATTGGCTTTTTGCCCCCTTTAAAGCCAGCCTAAATACAAATCCAATTGGACGATACAACATGAGCTTAATGCTAGAGAGCTCATTGTGGGCGTCCACAAATTAGCAGATAAACTACTACTAGTTTTAGATACACACAAAATTGTCTCTGGTATTGATCTGGTTCAAAGCTAGATTCTCACCCCTTATTTTTAGGAAGCAGTGGATAAAGTTCGCGTTCTGATTGTTGATGATTCTGCTGTGATGCGCAAAATCATCGCTAGTGCTTTGCAAAAAGAACCTTCTATTGAGATTGCGGGTTTTGCTGCTAATGGACTTCAAGCTATCGAGGCGGTGAAGACTTGCAATCCTGATGTGGTTACTTTGGATATTGAGATGCCAGAGATGGACGGTCTAACTGCCCTTCGCGAGATCCGTAAAGACAATAAATATTTACCCATCATCATGTTTAGCTCTTTAACTCATCAAGGGGCTCAAGCGGCGGTAATGGCGCTTACTGCGGGTGCAAGCGATTACGTTGGCAAACCTGCTAATGCCACCGGTGGAATAGACGATGCCTTTAAAGTTCTAGAAACTGAGTTAATTCCAAAAATTATTGGCTTAGCCAAGCGCGTGAAAATCCGTAAAGCAAGAGAAGGTCAAACAGCTGAGGCGCCGAAGCCTGCTTCAATTGCTGCTTTAAAAACGCCACCTCCACAAAAGCCCATTACACCTACCAAAGTGCCCTCCTCATTGACTGCAAAAATTGGCAAAGTGACTTCAGGAGTATTGGCTAAGCCCGCAGAGGCAGTCTGTATTGGAGTTTCTACTGGCGGTCCTGAGGCGCTCATGCAAGTATTTGGTGCTTTCAATGCGCCGATTAGCGTGCCAATCTTTATCGTGCAGCACATGCCTGCAGATTTCACAGCATTGCTTGCAGCAAGATTGAGTGCCACAGGCGTGATGACAGTAAAAGAAGCTGAAGAAGGGGAGATTGCTGAGCCTGGAATGGTATACATTGCGCCAGGCGGCTTTCATATGACCATATCGCGGCCTGGCACTAAAACTATTATTCATCTCAATACTGAGCCTCCTGAGAATTCTTGTAGACCAGCGGTTGATGTCTTATTTAGAGCTGCGGCAGATGTCTATGGGAGTAGCTTATTAGCAGTCATGCTCACTGGTATGGGCTATGACGGTTTAAAAGGCACCCAAACGATCAAAGATAAGGGTGGCCAAGTAGTTGCTCAGGATGAGGCTACAAGTGTCATTTGGGGGATGCCTGGTGCAGTGGTGCAGGCTGGGTTGGCAGATAGCGTCTTGCCAATTGATAAGATTACTGACGAAATCATTTTTAGAACCCGCAAAGTTCCTGCAAGTCGTTAGCATGTCTAAAGATTATTTACCTCAGTTTTATCTCATGTTAGAACAGCAGGTAGGAATTGCTTTAGACGATACCAAGCAGTATTTACTCGAATCTCGTTTGATGCCGCTCGCAGCACAAAATGGCTACCCTGATGTTTATGCTCTGATCAAGTATCTGACGCAAAACCCTATTGGGACAACACATTGGCGGGCATTTGAGGCCCTAACGACGAATGAAACCTCATTTTTTAGGGATAAGCATGTTTTTGAGGCGCTAAAAAATAAAATCCTGCCCGAGCTCATTGAGACGCATAAAAAAGAGAAGACCCTACGTATCTGGAGTTCTGCTTGCTCTGCAGGGCAAGAGGCTTACAGCTTAGCAATGTTGCTTAGAGAAGAGTTTGGGAACCTGAGCGACTGGACTTTTTATATTCAGGCAACAGATATCTCTGAGCCTATATTAGAAAAAGCGAAGTCTGGAATCTATAGCTCAATGGAAGCCCATCGTGGGCTGGATACGCATTACTTACAAAAGTATTTCACACATATCGAAAAAGGTGCATATCAAGTTAAGCCCATCATTCGACAAATGGTGAACTTTTCGCATCATAATTTAGTTGGTGACTGGCCCTATTACCCTAAATTTGATTTGATCATGCTCAGAAATGTACTGATCTATTTCAGGCAAGATATGAAAGATAAAGTGTTGCTAAAAATGCACCAACAATTAAATGGTAGTGATAGTATTTTGATTTTAGGTGCTGCTGAATCCATTTATCTTAATGATTTATACAGTTTAGTACCCCTAGATAAAATTTCATTTTACAAACCTAATATCCCTTTGAAGGTCTGATATGGAAAACCAAAATAGTCCAACAGCTGTTGCGATTGATCCCGTATTTGCTGCATTTACTGTTCTTGTAGTAGATGACAGCAGAACCTTACGTAAGATATTGATTCGTGAACTCAACTCTTTAGGTTTTCATAATATCTTGGAAGCTGCTGATGGTTTAGAGGCTATCGAGGTTGTGAAGTCAAAGCCTGTTGACCTGATGTTGTTAGATATGGAGATGCCTGAGCTTGATGGTTTGGGTGTTTTAGAGCGGATTAAAGCCGATGAAACTTATAAGGCCTTACCGATTATTGTGATTTCTGGTGCTGATCAGTTCGAAAAAACGATTAAGTGCATTGAGATTGGTGCGGAAGATTATTTACCCAAGCCATTTGATCCTATTTTATTACGCGCACGTATCTTTTCATCGCTTGAGAAAAAGCGTTTACGTGACTTAGATAAAAAGCACTTAGAAATGCTCAATCAAGAAAAACAATTATTAGAAATTGAGCAAATGAAAACTGAAAAGTTGATGCTCAATATTTTGCCAAGGCCTATTGCAGATCGCTTGAAGCGAGGTGAGAAGAATATTTCTGGCAGCTATCCAGACGTCACAATTCTTTTTAGTGATTTGGTCGGTTTTACTAAGATGTCTTCCAAGACTACGGCGACAGAATTAGTCAAATTATTAAATGACTTATTTACCCGCTTCGATATCAGGGCAGAGGCCCTAGGGCTAGAAAAGATTAAGACAATTGGTGATGCCTATATGGCTGTGGGCGGCCTGCCGATTCCTAGGCCTGATCATGCCGCTTTATGTGCGGAAATGGCCTTAGGCATGTTTGATGATCTAAAGAGCTTTAACCAAGAAAACAGTGCTGATTTGAATATGCGCATTGGAATGAACTCTGGCCCGGTAGTGGCAGGCGTTATTGGCTTTACCAAGTTTTCCTATGATTTATGGGGTAATACGGTGAATACGGCTAGCCGCATGGAGTCCACCTCTCAGCATGGCCGGGTACAGGTCTCACCAAGCACTTATGAGGCTCTTAAGGATGCTTACGACTTTGAGGATGCCGGTTTAATGGAATGTAAAGGTCTTGGCGAAATCCGCACATACCTTCTCGTAGGTAAAAAGGCTTAGTGAAGTCAAAAAAGCTGTTTTAATAATGTTCTATCGCAAAAACTAGGGATATAAATTATGTCTGAGCATGTGTCAACAGGGGAAAATAAACCAGATCATTCTGGTTACTTCGAGATCTTGATTGAAAGAATCATCTTTAGAAGTCGTTGGATTTTGGCGGGTTTTTACCTGCTCTTAGTTGCAACATTATTTTTAGTGGCAATTAAGTTTCTTAAAGAGTTCACCCATTTCACAATGATATTTTGGAATGCGTCTGAAGCGGAATTTGTTACCGGTGTATTGGCGATTGTTGATAAAACACTATTAGGTAATCTGCTTATTTTGATTATCTTTTCTGGTTATGAGAACTTTGTCTCCGTTATTGGCGCAGCAAAAAATAGCGCAGATCGTCCTAAGTGGATGGGTGGAGTTGATTTTGCTAGCTTGAAGTTAAAGTTGATAGGCTCTATTGTAGCCCTATCAGGTATTAATCTCTTAGCGGCATTCTTGGAGATTGAAACCACTAATAAAGATAATTTAGGCTGGATGGTCGGCATTCATTTGACCTTTGTAGTAACTGGCCTAATCTTTGCTCTTTCTGAAAAGTATATGCATCAACAAAGTCATTGATACTGTTTATTGCAACAACAAAACCCCCGTCAGCAATGGCGGGGGTTTTTTGATTTAGGCTAAGAATCGATTGAGCTATTGTTTCTGGGGTAGCTCCATCACCAATTTATAGGCTACAGAATATTTGTAGATATTGCTTACGTATTGCACAGTTTCACTACCAATGCGTTCTGCAGCGATGCGCTCAACATTATCGAACCAAATATTAGGATTGAGTCCACGTTTCTCTGCCTCGACACGTAATTGCTGAATTCTGCTTGGACCAGCGTTATAAGCGGCAAAAGCAAATAGAACTTTATTTAAATCTGTCATAGGCTCTTTGCTGTAATACTGTTCTATCAAGTAGCGAATGTATTTAATGCCCGCATTAATGTTGTTATCAACATTATTGATATCGCCAACTTTCAGCTCTTTACCTGTAGCAGGCATGATTTGCATGACACCGATTGCACCTACTTTACTTTTCTTATCTTGGTCTAGTCGTGACTCCTGATAGCCCTGAGCGGTCATGAGTAACCAGTCAATACGGTATTGCTCACTATATTTTTGAAATACTTTTGTTAAGGTGTGAAATTTCTTAAGGTCGGCAGGATTAGTTGCGTTTTTTACCCACTTAACTGATTTCAGGTAGGCTTGTAGTTTCTGATTCCCAAAGCTGCTGCCAATCTTATTTTTTTCTGTAAAGGAATCAAGCGCTTTTTTGAGCTCTGGAGAATTTTTCCGAAAACCAAAAGCAATCTCCCCATCCTTATGAAGCACTAAATTCTCTTGTATTTGGATATTAGGGAATATAGCCTTCCAAAACTTGGCTAAATATAAATCGCTTGCAGTAATCTGAACAAGATTTGCATTCGCCATTTCCAATACATCTTCCGTTTCAAATGTACCAGGTGCATCTCTAAGAATGATGGGTGCTTTCTTTTGTTTCACTAAATCAGCACTTAAAATATTCAGACTTTCTGCATAACTTGTACTGGGATTAACAAATACGACTTTGCCTGAAAGGTCCTCAAGACTATTGAGCTTAGGCCCATTAGCAGATGTGACAATGACCTCTTTGACACCACTCGCCAGAGGTATCGAGAAATCAATCAGCTTTTGACGATCTGGGGTTACAGTCAAGTCTGCCGCAATGATGTCACCCTTACCGGCTAGCAGTTCGGGTATCAAGCGATCACGGGGCGTAGGTAGAAAGATAAACTGGATTTTTAAATGCTTTGTGGCATTTTGCTTATTAAGATCTTGTTCAAACGCTATCATCATGTCGTACATAAGACCGCGCTGTTGCCCATCTTTATCCAAAAAGTAGAGGGTTTTGTTATAGGGTAGCAAAACACGCACAATGCGTCTTTTGACCATGCTATCTAAATCACCTTTCCAAACAATTCTTTCAGATTGAATGGTGATGTGCTCGCTTGCTGGTGATGCCGCATTTAGTGGAGTTAAATACAGCAATCCCAAAAGGAGTCCGCAGCTGATATTTCTAACAATGCTCAATTCGATTTTCATATAATCAATTCTAGCCCTCATTATCGACTAGGTAAATCGTAAATCAGATTGATAGTCAGTACAAGTAAGGTTGTATTAAAGACAAATGCGGTAAAGCCTTGAATCATCGCTAGGGCGCGCGTTCTGGAATGAGCAATATTCACGTCAGCAGTTTGGCATGTCATCCCAATCAGCATCGAAAAATATAAGAAATCTATATAGTTTGGATGGATGGTGTCGGGAAAGATTAATGGCGGCTGCTTGGTTTTTTCGTACTCTTGGTAGTAGACATGAGCATAATGCAATGTAAATGCAGTGTGAATTAAAAACCAAGAGCTAATATAGGTTAGTAATACTAGGCTGATCACCTTTGCAGTATCGGAGACCATGAGAGATTTCATATCGGTCATGATTATCACAATGAATACTAAACTAGTGATGGACCCTAAAAGAATAATCAAAAGAATGAAGATGGCACCATCATCTTCTTTTTCTGCGAGATGAGCAATATTTTCTTTGGTGGAAAAATACATCATCAGAAAAGTCGATAGAACATATAAACCGCTTGCAATAATCCAAGATATGGCTAGACGAACCATTATTGAAGGAGTCGACGAGAGCATAAAAAAAGAGGCTACCCCAATCAGGGCAATCAGTAAGAGGCGATTGCTAGCACTAATGTAATGCCAGTGTTGAGACCAATGAGTCGATTTCATCATTGCTTTAGTATGGCCTTAATTAGGTTAATGATCCAGGGAGAATATTTTGAGTAATAAAAAGTTAGACTGGAAAATAGTATTGGGTTTATTAATCATCATTAGCGCCTGTTTAGTCGCCTATAGCATTACTCAAGAGCCCGAAAAAAACGTCAGCTTGCCAAGTGCCTGGATTTATCAAGCCTAAATTGGGACTAACCCATCCACTGACTAACAGGGGCAGCAGCATCTTGTAGTGGCTGAGAAATAATATCCACTAATGCAGGCTCACCACATTCAATGGCGGCTTTAATGGTAGCCTCTAGTTTTAGTGGATCATCAACCGTCCAGGAGCGCACTCCATAGGCTTCCGCGACTTTGGCATGGTTAGTACGACTAAAGTCTACTGAGTAATAGCGCTCGTCATACCCCGATTTTTGACTTGCTTTAATCCAGCCATAAACTGAATTTGAGATAACAATCATGAGCACAGGTAACTTGTAGCGAGTGATGGTTTCTAATTCGCCTACGGTAAATCCAAAGCTACCATCACCCATCACGGCAACACATTTAGATTGTGGTCTACCGATTGCTGCTCCAATAGCAGCTGACATAGCAAACCCCAAAGCCCCATGGGCTCTGTTTGTAATGAAATGCCTGCCTGGAATATCACTCATAAAGTAGGCAGAAAAATAAGGGCACGGCGTTCCAGGGTCGGCACACACAATGGCGTCTTTTGGCAGCAGTTTATTTAGGATGTGAACAATTTTTTCAGGAACAATAGGCGTCTCATTACTATTTGCTAGCTGCAGAAAGGATTCAAACTTAAGAGCTTTTGCTTTAGCCACCACTCCTTTACCATCAATACAGTTTTGATTACGCGATTGAATATTGGCCTTCAAATCACTATAGAGCTGCTCAAGAGTGAGCTTCGCATCCCCTACCAATCCAACCGCAGTAGGGTAGTTTGCCCCAATGGTTTCAGGATCAACATCTAAATGAATAATTGGTAAGGATTTATTTGGATAGCGCCAATTTTCAGTGGTAGTAGAGCCTGCACGACATGTAATGAAAAAGACGAGGTCGGCGCTATTGACTACATCTCGTGTAGCCATGACGCCGCCATTCGCGCCAACTACGCCTGCATTCAAGGGGTGATTTCCAGCAAGGCTACCTTGGCCGCTCACGGTTGTGCAAACTGGAATATTGAGTAACTCTGCGATATTGGCTAGTATTTTCTCGGCACCAGAGTTGATGACGCCACCACCACAAATCAAAACAGGTGATTTTGCTTCCAATATGAGTTTTGCCGCTTTTTCAATATCATGGCTATTGGCAACATAGCGTTGAGCTGGGTATTGACAGTGTTCTTTTTGGGCCCAGATATCACTAGTTGCAACAGGATGTTTTTGAACATCATGAGGTAAACAAATATGTGTGCTGCCTGGTTTGCCGGTCGTCATTGCACGAAAAGCACTTCTCACAGCGGATGGAATCTGTTCAGCTAAGTCAATGGTGGTATTCCATTTGGTGAGTGGCTGATATAAAGCTTGTTGATTTAATTCAGTCAGCGGAAATTTTCCACGAGAAGTTACTGGTACATCTGAGGTGATGCCTAAAACGGGGATAGAAGATTCATTTGCTTCTACTAGACCTGGAAGCAAATAGGTCGCACCGCCCCCACTGGGACCTTCACAAACTCCAACCTTATGGGTAACTCTTGCATAGGCATCAGCCATATAACCCGCACTTCGCTCATCTCTAGTCAGAATATGTTGCATACCATGATCAAGTCTTGCTAAAGCATCATAGAAAGGTAGGCTCGTATCACCGCATAAGCCGAAGATATGCTTAACCTCATATTGCTCTAGCATTCTGACCAGAGCTTCTGCACCAGTTACTTTTTCACTCATATCAATCGTCAAGATTGAGTTTGGTAGTCTTCACAAATTGTTGCCAACGATCAAATTCACTCTTGGCATATTTATCTAGAGTAGGCCCATCACTTGCTTGTACATCGAAGCCACCTTGAGTGAGTTTAGTTTTGATTTCGGGATCGCTGAGAACCGCCTGAAAATCTGCTGTCAGTTTTTTAACTGTAGCTGCTGGAGTATCTGCTGGAGCAAACACGCCAATCCAAGAGTAAGCCTCAAAACCTGGGTAGCCAGATTCTGCAACCGTTGGGGTCTTTGGTAATTCTGGGAGACGTTGGGCCCCAGTCACTGCAAGAGGCTTCAGTTTATCGGCCTGGATTTGTCCTTTGAGGGCGGCATAACTTAATAGAGTCATGCTGGCGGTATTGCCTACTACGGCAGCAATTGCAGGGCCTCCCCCTCCATAGGGAACATGCAGTACAAAAATGCCTGCTTTACGCTTCAGATCTTCCATAGCCAATTGATTGAGAGATCCAATGCCTGTTGAGGCATAACTGTAATATCCAGGACGTTTTTTTGCGGCAGCAATAAACTCACTTAAGTTATTACCTTGAACAGAAGGGTTCGCGGCAATCACTAAAGGAAAGCGGACCAATAAACTGACTCCCACAAAATCTTTGAAGGTGTCATAGGGTAGCTTGGGTTTAACAATGGGATTAATAGAGTGGTTATCAAAGCTAATCAGCAAGGTATTGCCATCGGGCGCAGCCTTTGCTACGTGCTGTGTGGCAATTTGACTTGCGGCACCAGGGCGATTTTCTACCACCACGGGCCTACCAATTCTTTCAGCTAATTTTGGCTGAATCGTTCTAGCAGTAATGTCAGTACTTCCACCGGGGGGAAATGGCACTACCAAGGTCAGAGGCTTATCGCTTTGTGCTAAAGCGGGGTTAGAGATCATTAGCGCCGCTAAAAATAAGAAGAAGGATCTAGTAAATAAATGATTTGTTAAATGATTTGTGATTTTCATAGATGAGTCCCTAATGATGGGTGAGTATGGGTAAGAAAATGATGGTCAATAATGAAGTCTACAGGATCTAAGGCGGATTGATTTAGGTACACTCTCTCAATAAATACCCCCTTAGGAGAATCCTGGGGTTGAATCCAGAGATTGATATTGGGCAGAGAAATCTCGACACAATCCTTTAGAAACTTCAACTGACTATCCGCAAGCTCTAAAAGACTTTGAAATCTTGTAGCAGTCTCCTTGATATTTGGG
>JBILYO010000088.1:0-8753 GCA_044377685.1 Polynucleobacter sp.
GCAATTTATGACATCGCAATTAGTGTCAGCAGTTACTTTATTACTTTATTAGCTTTAGGAAGTGCTGTAGGAGTTTTATTAGGTGGATATTTGGCTGCAAAGTTACAGACACCCGAACGCATCGTCACCACCTGCTTATCAGTCAGCGTTCTGATGAGTTTACTGATTGCAACCGGTTTGATTTCTCCCAGCGTGATCCCCGTTTTATTTATTGTCATTGGACTGGGCTATGGTCTTGTTGGACCCTCGCGCGATCTTTTAATTAAGTCAGCAACTCCTGAGGGTGTTTCGGGTAGGGTATATGGAGTTGTGTATTCCGGGATCGATCTTGGGGCAGCACTAGGACCATTTATCTTTGGTTTCTTGATGGATGCAGGCTTACCAAGGATTTTGTTTTTAGGTATTGCTCTTTTTCAATGCATGATCATCCTGACTACTTTCAAGGTGGCTTCTAGTATTCGTCCAAAAACAGCTTGATCAAGCTGATATAGATTTCATAATATGAAATGCAATTTCCCTGCATAAAATGCAGTGCACCATTCATCGAGTCACCCCGTTTCAAGCAGTGATTTGATATTCCACATTGCAAAAAATAAATTGTAAGTGATTGAATATCAATAACTAAATACTTCCAAAAAATACTGATTTTCTACTTGCATCCATTTTGTAAGCTTCTAAACTCTTATATAAGACATAAGACTTCAATTGGTCTTCAGCGTCTCAATATTGGAAGTACTTGTTTAACTTAGGGAGAAAAAAATGGCAGACCGCAAAGCAGAAATCGCAGCACTACAAAAAGATTGGGATACCAATCCACGTTGGAAAGGTATTAAGCGTGGCTATACCGCAGAAGATGTAGTTCGTTTGCGCGGTTCATTAAAGATTGAACATACTTTAGCTAAGCATGGTGCTGAAAGATTGTGGGAGCTGGTAAACAACGAAGCTTACATAAACTGTTTAGGTGCATTGACTGGTGGTCAGGCAATGCAACAAGTTAAGGCAGGTATTCAGGCGATTTACTTATCTGGTTGGCAAGTTGCTGCTGACGGAAATTCATATGCAGCAATGTATCCAGATCAATCACTCTACCCAGTAGATTCAGTACCAAAAATGGTTGAGCGTATTAACAATTCATTCCAACGCGCTGATGAGATTCAAACTGCTAAAGGTGTTCATAAGGGTGATCCTGCTTATATCGAGTACTTTGCTCCGATTGTGGCTGATGCTGAAGCAGGTTTTGGTGGCGTACTCAATGCATTTGAATTAAGTAAAGCATTGATCAAGCAAGGTGCTGCCGGCGTTCATTTTGAAGACCAATTATCTTCTGTGAAGAAGTGTGGTCACTTGGGTGGCAAGGTTTTGTTACCCACTACAGAATCGATACAAAAGTTGATCTCAGCTCGTTTAGCTGCTGATGTGATGGGTGTGCCAACCATTATCTTAGCTCGCACCGACGCAGAGGCCGCTGATTTATTAACCTCTGACTATGATGAGAATGACAAGCCATTCTTAACTGGTGAGCGCACACCAGAAGGCTTCTACAAAACTCGTAAAGGCCTGGATCAAGCGATCTCCCGTGGCTTAGCTTACGCTGCCTATGCCGATATGGTGTGGTGTGAAACGGGTACTCCTGATCTTGATTTTGCTCGTCAGTTTGCTGAAGCAATTCGTGCGAAGTTCCCTGGCAAGATGCTTGCTTATAATTGCTCACCCTCTTTCAATTGGAAGAAAAACTTAGACGATGCAACGATTGCAAAGTTCCAGCGTGAACTAGGTGCAATGGGTTATAAATATCAATTTATTACTCTCGCGGGCATTCATTCGATGTGGTACAACATGTTCGACTTGGCGCAGGACTACACTAAGCGTGGCATGACCGCCTATGTTGAGAAAGTTCAAGAGCCAGAGTTTGCTGCTCGTGATCGTGGATATACCTTCGTTTCGCATCAACAAGAAGTAGGTACTGGCTACTTTGATGATGTAACAACTGTAATTCAAGGTGGTAAATCTTCTGTAACAGCGTTGACTGGTTCTACTGAGGAAGAGCAGTTCCACTAATGAGAATCCCTAGGTAGTCGGCAATAGTAGTGCTACTAATAGTGCCGCGGCATCTAATTGACCCCATAAGGGTGACTTAGGTGCCGTTTTCGTTTACATTCGTTACATGAAAAATTGCGTATTTTGCACTGATCTAAAACCAGAGGAAGGTCAATTAATTTGGCGTGGTGATGACTGCAGGATCATCACTGTTAATGATGCCGATTTACCTGGATTTTGCCGAGTCATATGGAATCATCATGCATCTGAAATGACTGATCTGACTTACAGTGAGCGAGAACATTTGATGAATTTAGTTTTTGTGGTGGAGGATGCGATCCGCCAAGTGATGAAACCCACTAAAGTGAATCTTGCTGCGCTAGGGAATATGGTTCCTCATATTCATTGGCATGTCATTCCACGCTTTACAGATGATGTTTTCTTTCCGGGCTCAGTTTGGTCCTCAAGGATTCGGGAAATCCCTATATTGATGCTAGCCGATCGACAGAAGGCTGCAGAAGAGCTTCCTAATATGATAAGAAGTCTGATTTCTAAGTTATATTAGTGTTAATCGCATTAAGCACTAAAAGTTTCAGATATTTTTCACCAATACTCACTAGGAGATAGAAATGAGTGATTGTTTATTCGGAAAATCAAGGCATTGGATGATCGCCTCGATGGCCATATTCGCTATTAACGTCAATGCACAGACCAAATGGGATCTGGCAAGCGCTTACCCAGTAAGTAACTTCCATACAGAAAACTTGCAGCAGTTAGCTGCTGATGTGGATAAGGCTACAGATGGCAAACTCAAGATTGTTGTTCATCCGAATGGCTCTTTGTTTCCTGCTAATGGTATTAAACGCGCAGTCCAAACAGGTCAAGCGCAAATGGGTGAGGTGTTGATTTCTGTGCTGGCTAACGAGAATCCTATTTTTGGAGTGGACTCCATTCCATTCTTAGCTACTAGCTATAAAGAATCTGCAAAACTTTGGAAGCTTTCTAAAAATGCTACTGAAGCTGCTATGCAAAAGCAGGGGATAAAAGTAGTCTATGCAGTTCCTTGGCCACCACAGGGTTTATATTCTAAGAACCCGATTAATTCTGGCGCAGACATGAAGGGCTTGAAGTGGAGAGCCTATAACCCAGCTACCTCTAAGATTGCTGAAATTGTAGGGGCGCAGCCAGTCACTGTTCAAGTAGCAGATTTGGCTCAAGCAATGGCAACCGGCACGATTAATTCCATGATGACTTCCGGAGCTACTGGAGTGGATATCAAAGCTTGGGAAAGTTTGAAGTATTACTATGAAGTAGATGCTTGGTTGCCCAAGAATATATTGATGATTAATCAAAAAGCATTCGAGTCTCTGGATAAGTCAACACAAACTGCTTTGCTAAAGGCTTGTGCTGAAGCAGAAAAGCGCGGTACTAGAATATCTGAAGAGAAAACAAAGGGTTTTAACGAGACTTTGGCAAAGAATGGCATGACTGTTCAAAAACCATCCCCACAGTTGAAGAATGATTTAGATAGGGTAGGCCGTATTATGGTTGCTGAGTGGATTCGTTCTGCAGGCGATGAGGGTCAAAAAATCATCGAAGAATTTAAGAAATAAAATTGATGCAAGCAACACGAAGTTTTTATGGTCGTCTTTTAGATGGCTTGATGCAAGGGGCCGCCGCACTGGCGGCCTTATGTATTCTTAGTGTTTGTATTTTGATGGTATCGATGTCTTTATCGCGTGAATTCGGAATTAATTTACGCGGTGCTGATGATCTGATAGCTTGGCTATGTGCTGCATCTGCTTTCTTGATTCTGGGTCAGACCTTTCAGCATGGCGGTATTGTGCGGGTCGAAATCTTTCTAGGAGCTTTAGGTCCTGAGTGGAGGAAGCGCCTGGAAATCATTGGCTTAGTGGTGATGTCTGGCTTTTGTTTATTTGCGCTCACTGCCTTCACTCTATTTGTATACCAAAGCTGGGACTTCAATGATGTTTCGCAAGGGCAAATTATTGTGCCCTTATGGATCCCACAAATTTTTACTGCAATAGGCTGCCTCATATTTTTCTTAGCTGTAGTCGATGAGCTGACCAGGGTAATTAGAGGCGGTAAACCCCGCTACCAGCAAATGGCCGAGGAGCGCTTGTCTGCAGGTGATTTTGGAGAGACGCTGTGAGTATCATCTTTATCGCTCTCATTTTAATTCTGTTGATGTTCTTTTTACTTCTAATTGGTATTTGGATTCCAGCTGGAGTGGCAATCACTGCTTGGTTCGGGCTCGTGTTTTTCTCTGATAAAGACACGTTGATGAACCTGGCTAATGTTTGGTGGAATTCTAGCTCCTCCTACACCTTAGCTGCACTACCTTTGTTTGTGTGGATGGGTGAGATTCTTTTTAGGACTAAGCTATCAGAGCAAATGTTTACAGGTCTGTCACCATGGTTAAATTGGTTACCGGGCAGATTAATGCACGTGAATATTTTGGGTTGCGGCATTTTTGGTTCTGTTTCTGGTTCATCTGCTGCTACCTGTGCAACGATTGCTAAATCTGCTTTACCAGAATTAACCAAGCGTGGTTATGATGAAAAGATCACCCTTGGATCTTTATCTTGCGCTGGTACCTTAGGGATTTTGATCCCACCCTCAATAACGATGGTGGTTTATGCAGTGGCAGCAGATCAATCCATTATCCGCATCTTCTTGGCTGGATTTATTCCTGCTGCAATATTGATGGGTCTATTCTCAGGCTACATCATTGTGTGGGCCTTACTCAATCCCGATAAAACCCCTCCTGCAGAAAAATATACTCTGCAACAACGCTTACATTCAATTGGTCAATTAATGCCTTGCACCGCATTAATTATTTTCATTGCTTGGTTGATGTTAGCTGGCTACTCGACGGCTACTGAGGCGGCTGCATATGGAGTGGTGGGTTCTTTAGTGCTTGCTGCAGCTGGCCGTAATCTTTCTTGGACCAATTTTTGGCAAAGCCTATTATCTGCCACGCGCCTTACTGCGATGATCATGTTTGTACTAGGAGCTACTTCATTCCTATCCATTGTGATGAGCTATACCGGAATTCCAAGGGGTTTGGCAGAGTGGGTGCAGAGTATGCAACTATCACCATGGGTACTCATACTTGTGCTGACTATTGTCTATATCCTACTTGGTACTGCTTTAGATGGTATCTCAATGATTGCTTTAACTACAGTGACTGTATTACCGATGGTGCAAGCAGCTGGTTTTGATTTAGTATGGTTTGGTATTTTTGTGATTCTCTTAGTGGAAATTGCCGAGGTTACTCCCCCCGTTGGATTTAATTTATTTGTGCTTCAAAGTATGACTGGCAAAGACAGTAACTACATTGCTAAAGTTTCTTTACCGTTTTTTTCCATGATGGTGTTAGCAGTGGCATTAGTGACGATTTGGCCTGAGTTAGTGACTTGGTTACCAGATCAAGTAATGCAAAAAGAAATTAAGTAAGTTCGATGCAGTTAAAAAGATTGAAGAAGATTGCTGGGAAAGTTGACATCCTGAACCTGGGTGATGCTGCTCTCTTGCTCGATTTTAGAGAATCTGTAGAACCTTTAAGTCTTATTCATCGCCTATGCGCTCTCTTGTTCTCCGTTTCTCCTGATTGGCTTAAAGATACGATCCCTGGTATTGACAGTCTTTTCATTAGCCTTCATTTTGAAAATACCGACTATCAAGCAACCCGTGCTAGGGCGCGTGCACAGATTGATGTTTTAATTGAGAGCTTGCATAAAGATAAAAAGGTCACCATTGAAAATGACATTGTTCATCGTGTGCGAGTTTGTTATGACCCAGAATTAGCGCCTGATTTATTAGCAAGCGCAGAAAAATGTAAGCTTTCATTGAGAGAGTTTATTAACCGGCATAAAAATTCAGAGATTCGGGTTGATATTTTAGGATTCATGCCTGGGTTTCCATACTGTAGTGGCCTCGATCCTAGTTTAAGGTTGCCACGTCTTGAGTCGCCAAGAACTTCGGTCCCTAAAGGTTCGGTGGCTATTGCAGAGTTACAAACGGGTATTTATCCAAAGCCAACCCCAGGGGGCTGGAACGTGATTGGAAGAACGCCAGATATTCTTTTTGATCCAAGAAATGAACGGCCAAGTCTGCTGAACCCAGGAGATCGATTGGAGTTTATTGAAATTGATTTGAATGAATTTAAAAAAATAACTTTGGCACAAGAGGCAGAAGCTTCTCAACAGAGAGTTAGCAGTATTTCAAAAAATAGCGCTATTGAGGTTCTTAGTTCTGGTCTATTAACCACCATTCAAGGGCGGCCACGTTATGGATTTGCACATTTAGCATTAAGCGCAGGAGGCCCTATGGATAAAGAAAGTGCGCGTCTTGCTAATGCCTTGTTGGGCAATCCAGAAGATGTTGCAGGATTAGAGATTACAGGCACTGGTCCCAAGCTTTTATTTCATCAGGATACCTGGGTTGCATGGGTGGGTGCGCAATGTTTGGGATTAATAGACGGACAATCTTTTCCGGGTAATCGACCAGTACATATTTGCAAAGATCAAATACTCAGTTTTGCCTCTATGACGCAAGGCTATCGTCTTTTCTTGGCGATTAGCGGAGGCATTGAGAGTGAGTTTGTTTTGGGGGGTCGTGGCTCTCATTTAAGTGCAGGTATAGGAGAAAAGGTAGTGCAAAAAGGAGACTTTTTATATCTACCTCAAGCTCATCTTGCTCAGAAAAAATCACTATTTAAAAACTTAAACGACTCAGGTTTAAATTATCCTAAATGGTCAATTGCATCACCAGCCTTGCCAGGTAAATCAATCCAAATGATTAAGGCTATTCCGAGCATACACTTCAACCTTCTAAGCCCAACAGAACAAGCCTTACTATGGAAGACTATATGGACAGTCTCATCTCAAAGTAATCGAATGGGGATGCGCTTAGATAGCGATTTTAAAATCTCAAAACCAATGACCGGAATTGCGTCACAAGGAATTTGGTTTGGGACTGTTCAATTACCCCCATCTGGACAGCCTATTTTAATGTTGGCTGAGCATGCTACAACTGGTGGATATCCCCGTTTGCTCGAGACAATTAGTTCAGAGCGGTCAACCCTAGCGCAATTAAGGCCTGGTAGCAAAATCCAATTTGTACCCGTTACACTTGAAGAGGCTGATCAGATCAATACAATCTATATCACTGAACAGGATAAAACTTTGGATACTCTAGAGGCTACTCTTTTGGATAAATCATGAAAAGAACAATTGATCTTAATAGCGACATGGGAGAGGGTTTTGGCGTCTGGGAAATGGGCGATGATTTTGCACTCCTAGACTATATTGATTCAACTAATATTGCGTGCGGTTGGCATGCTGGCGATCCTGAGCGAATGAAAAATCTTGTTGCAGCTGCAATTCAGAAGAATGTTTTCATTGGCGCTCATCCCAGTTTGCCGGATTTACTTGGGTTTGGTAGGCGAGAAATGGTGATTACGCCTAACGATGCTTATAACTATGTTCTTTATCAAGCCGGTGCATTACAAGCGTTCATTCGTGCACAAGGTGGAAAGCTACATCATGTAAAGCCTCACGGTGCTCTTTATAACCAAGCAGCGAAAGATATCAATTTAGCGCGTTCAATAGCCCAAGCGATTAAAGATTTAGGTGATGGGATTATTTTGTATGGCTTGGCCTCAAGTTGTTATGTAGAGGCCGCGCAGGAAGTTGGTGTATCACTATGGCAAGAGGTTTTCGCAGATCGGCGCTATACCCCTGAAGGGTATTTGGTTCCGCGTAAGCAGGCTAATGCCTTGATTGAGACGGAAGATGAGGCCATCAAACAGGTATTAAGAATGGCTAATGAGAGCGAGGTAGTTGCGCTTGATGGAGCTATCGTCAAAGTCCAAGCAGATACCCTTTGTATTCATGGAGATGGTCCATCAGCCCTTGATTTTGTTAGAAAAATCAGACCTTTACTCTAATTGGATTACATTAGAGGGTATGAGGTCATAGGCCGCTTGCAGCAACAATAATAAAAATTTAAAGAGATGGAGACACGACTTGATTCAAAAAATTAGCTCCAGTGTGACTGAGGCTTTGCGAGACATTGCAGATGGCTCTACCATTTTAATTTCAGGATTTGGTGGCGCTGGCTTACCTATTTATTTATTGGATGCACTAGTAGAGCAGGGTGCAAAAGAACTTACCTTGGTTAGTAATAATGCGGGTAATCAAGGTGTCGGTATTGCAAAATTGATTAATGCTGGCCGTGTTAAGAAGATGGTTTGCTCCTTTCCAAGACAGCCAGAATCAGGCGCATTTGATGATCTTTATCGTGCAGGCAAAATCGAGTTAGAGTTAGTTCCCCAGGGTACTCTTGCTGAGCGTATTCGTGCAGGTGGAGCAGGGATAGGTGGTTTTTATACGCCTACTGGGTTTGGGACTGAGCTTGCGGTCGGAAAAGATACGCGCGTCATTGATGGTGTAAATCATATTTTTGAGAAAGCCATTAAGGCAGACTATGCCTTAATCAAGGCAGACAAAGGAGACCGCTGGGGTAATCTTGTTTACCATGGTACTGGTAGAAACTTTGGGCCTATTATGGCAACTGCTGCTCGTTGCACGATTGCACAGGTGAATGAGATTGTTGAGCTTGGTCAATTAGATCCAGAGATCATTGTGACACCAGGAATTTTTGTTAAGCGTGTTGTATTAGTTGGGGGT
>JBILYO010000017.1:0-20703 GCA_044377685.1 Polynucleobacter sp.
TACAGCTGATATTGCAAAACGAATAGTGCAAGATATTCCAGATGGCGCTCACGTCAATCTGGGTATTGGTCAGCCAATGACAATCTCTAACTATCTACCCTCTGATCGTGAAATTGTCTTACATAGTGAAAATGGTCTATTGGGAATGGGTCCTTTGGCTCAGGGCGATGAAATTGATGAAGAGTTAGTCAATGCCGGTAAACAGCCCGTTACCATGCTGGCTGGCGCTTCCCTGTTCCACCATGCAGATTCATTTGTAATGATTCGGGGTGGCCATATTGATATTTGCGTGCTTGGCGCATTTCAAGTTTCTGTCAAAGGAGATATTGCTAATTGGCGCACCGGTGATCCAAAAGCAATTCCCGCTGTAGGCGGTGCCATGGATTTAGCATTAGGCGCTAAGAAACTTTTTGTGATGATGGAACATCTTACGAAGTCAGGAGAGTCCAAATTTGTTAATGAATGTACTTATCCACTTACAGCACTTGCAGCTGTTGATTGTGTTTATACCGATTTAGCTACGATTGCTGTCACCCCAGAGGGATTGGTTGCGGTTGATTGGGTAGAGGGATTAAATTTTGAAGATCTACAAGAGTTGAGTGGTATCGAGTTACGCAAATATTGATTTTCATACTAAATATTTGACCTCAGAAGTCTTATGGAGATATTCCTTAAATGATAATAAATAAACTTTTTGATTTAACGGGTAAGACGGCTCTGATTACTGGAGGTAGTAGTGGTTTAGGAGAGGCAATAGCAACAGCTTTAGGTTTATCTGGTGCCAAAATAGCAATTGCAGCTCGAAGAGAGAATCAGTTAAGTGAGGCATTAGAACGACTGAGCAATCAGGGTATAGCAGTCTCTTCTTTTGTAGCCAATCTAAGTGACCTAGAGCAATCAACTGATTTGGCAGTTAGAGTTCTAAAGCAGTTAGATAAGGTTGATATTTTAGTAAACGCTGCAGGCATCAATTTACGTGAGACTTACGATCAAGTTTCTCCACAGAGTTGGCAAGATCAGTTAAACGTCCATCTTGGAGCACCCTTTTTTTTAACCCAAGCTTTAGCCCCACAAATGAAAGTTCGCAATTGGGGGCGAGTTATTAATATCGCCTCTGTACAAAGTTACCGCGCATTGTCAAATAGCGCCCCATATGGAAGTGCTAAAGGTGGAATAGTTCAACTGACTAGAGCAATCGCTCAAGAGTGGTCTCGATTTGGTATTAACTGCAATGCGATAGGGCCCGGTCTTTTCCCGACCGCTTTAACTGCCCCTATTTTTAGTAACCCCGATTTAGTGAAGATGCATGCTGATAAAACGGCAATAGGTCGAAATGGAAAAATAGAGGACATTTATGGTCTGGCTATTTTTCTAGCCAGCCCTGCCTCTTCTTATCTTACTGGCCAAACTATTATGGTAGACGGCGGCTATACGGCAATCTGATCCACACTTAGGTAGATTTTCTCTATCCTAATAAAAACCATTTTGTGCAAAAAAGAGTTTTGGGCCATCAGCAGGTAGGAATAATTGCTGAAAGAAAATTGGAGAGTCGTGATTTCCAGTTGCTTTAATCTCAACTAGAACACCTTTATTTTTTTTGGGTAAATTTAAGGCAGAATTAATTTCGGCAGGAAAAGTAGTGCACTCTATGGTTCTATCAACATTTTTTAGCTGTACTTTATACGCGTCTTGAATTAACCCAATGAAATTTGCACTATCTAGATTTTTAGTCGGGGTATTCATAATGATAGGAAATTTAGCTGGGTCTAAAAAGTATTGGCTGTAAAACACGTATTGATCTACGTAAATCAACCGATCAATTTGTAATATTTTTTTTGATGGCTTGCCTTCTGTAAGCCATGGTGACCATTCTTCTTTCGAGGTAATTATTTTTTTCTTAATGACTTTGGTTGACATAGGATAGAAACCTAAACCATCAGGAGTAATGAAGCGAAAAATCCAGGGTCCTCCAATTCGCCTCTCAATGGGTATGACAAAAGTCCCTAGGCCCCGTTTTCTGTGAAGAAGCCCCTCTCTTGTAAGGCTTCCTACTGCTTTTTGTACAGTGCCCAGACTAAAGGGTGTGATTTTGGAAAGCTCAAGCTCTGTGGGTAATTGAATACCCGTTTCCCAATGCCCATCTTGAATGGCGGCCATAATCGTAGCGCGCAAAATTTCATGTTTACGAAGGCCTTCTAGGTTCTTAGGACGATATTTTTTATAAAAAATGGCTTCAGTCATATGATTTTTTTGGAGGTCTGAGGATATCTTATTGGAAATAGAGTGGTTGCGTGAGGGTTTATTGCATTGCACAACTTAATATATAGTAACTCTTGACAAACTTAATGCATAGTAATAGCCTGAAACGAAGATCAGTATGGTAAATGACAAAAGTTATGTAAGTCAGCTGGGAGGATAAAAATGCGTGGAGCAGTCGTTTGTTCAAATCAAATTGCTGCTGACGCGGGCGCTGAGGTTATTCGTCATGGTGGTAATGCGGTAGATGCGGCCATTACTACTGCGCTGACTTTGTGTGTTGTGGATCCGGCAAATTGTGGGCTTGGAGGTTACGGTGGTTTTATGTTAATCCAGGATAGCCAAGAGCAGGCCCCACACGTTATTGACTTTAATACTCGAGTTCCTAGAAATTTCAACCCCACTGTATTGACATCAAAAAAGAATGAAGGCAATAGCTTTGGTGGTGCTACCTCGGTCTCTGTGCCAATGGTTTTAAGTGGCCTTCTTCAGGCGCATAAGGAGTTTGGATCCATATCATTTTCAGAGCTTTGTTCTAGTCCGATTAGGATTGCTAAAGATGGCTTAGAGATTGGGAAGAATTTAGATATGGCTCTTCGTTGGGCGGAGAGCAGAGATTCCGATTTCTCTGAATCATTCAAGTCTATATTTGCACCTCAGGGTCGGTGGCTTGGGTTGGGTGAGGTGTTAGTGCAATCAGACTTAGCGCATACCCTCGAGAAAATACAGATTAATTTAGACGACTATTTTTATATGGGCGAATTTGCCTTGAAAACGAGTGAATATATTCAAGAGCAAGGGGGTTGGTTAGAGGTAGATCATTTCAGTGATGCATCATCGAAGACCTATTTAGCCTGTCAATTTAGTTTTAATAATTGTGATATTTACGGTCCACCCCATATAAGCTCTGGGTATGGTGTTGTATGCGATGCCTTGGATTTTTTATCTGAGGATGATGATCTTTTTGATAATGAAGATTCATATATTTTAAAAGTATCAAAATCATTGCGATATGCCTGGAAAAGAAAAAATTCAGTATTTGCTACTCCAAGCGCCTCAACTCAACATACCTCTCATTTTTGTGTCACTGATGTAAATGGGGGGATGGTCTCCTGTACTTTTACCCATGGACCTCTATGGTTTGGCTCTGGCATGACTACCCCAGGAACGGGAGTAGTACTCAACTGTGCAGCAAACCTATTTCGAAAAGAGGTGGGCAGTGGGGAGTGGCTATCCGTTACAAACCTATCCCCCAACATTATGAATCGTATAGATGGTACCCAGATAGCTTATGGGGGGCCAGGAGGTTCACGTATTCCAGCCATTGTTTTACAAATTATTTTAGAAATGGCAAAGGGAGGCGGAGATCTCTCAAAGGCAGTCAATAAAAAGCGAGTATCTGTTTCCCTTAATGGAGAGTTGGAATTAGAGGATGTCGGCTTAGCAGAGCAATATCACGCTCGCAGAATATTTGAGAAAGAATATTTTGGACCAACTTCAGCCATCCTAAGGAAAAGAGACGGTCAAATTGTTGTGGGAGCAGACGATCGATTTGAGACTGGAGTTGCTTTAATTTAAGTATTTAAAAGTAAATTTATTGGAAGGGTATTGAATTGGAAAAATCAGTAGGCATTATTGATACTACATTGCGAGATGGGCATCAATGCTTGTGGGCTACTCGTATGACCACTGCACATATGCTTCCTATTGCGGAGAAGATGGATCAAGCTGGATTTGATCAAATTGACCTAGCGGGCACAATTCAATTTGATGTATGTGTACGGTATTTAAAGGAAGACCCTTGGGAGCGCGTTCGTTTAATGCGAGAGCGGATTAAAAATACCCCACTAAGATCTTTAGTCCGCAGTAAAAACATTGCTTCATTTGATTTTTTACCAGATGACATCATAGCCCTATGGGTTGAGCGCTTGGTAGCCAATGGATTTCGTGTGGTGGGAGCATTTGATGGTTTGAACGATGTCGAAAATATGTTGGCAACCACTCGGGTATCTAAGGCTCTAGGCGTTCATACATTTGGCGCACTTGCATACAGTTTGAGTCCTGTGCACACTGATGAATTGTATGTAGAGACGGCTAAGCAACTGATTGCGAGTGGTACCGTTGACGCTATTATGCTGAAGGATGCAGGTGGCTTATTAACGGTAGATCGAATTCGTACCCTAGTGCCTGCATTGAAAAAAGTTTTAGGAAAAATTCCTTTAGAAATTCATGGTCACTGTTTAACTGGTATTGCACCCCTGATGTATTTGGAGGCTGTTAAATTAGGAGCTGATCAACTTCATACTTCGATTGCCCCCTTGGCTAATGGGGCAGCACAACCATCGATACAAAATATAGCAAAAAATTTACGATTACAAGGCTATAAGATTAATGTTAACGATGCCTTAATCGATGAGGTAGGTGAGCATTTTAGAAAAATTGCTGAAATTGAAGATAAGCCAATTGGAGAAATTTTAGAGTACAACGGATTTCACTATGAACATCAAATACCTGGGGGTATGCTGAGTAATTTCCGCTCTCAGTTAGCGCAAGCAGGGATTTCTGATAAATTTGATGAGCTACTTGAGGAATGCGCACGTGTTCGTCAGGAATTGGGTTATCCCATCATGATCACGCCCTTCGCCCAGTTTGTAGGAACTCAAGCAGTATTAAATGTCTTGCATGGCGATCGCTATAGAGTGGTCCCAAATGAAATTAAAAAATATGCATTGGGTTACTACGGGAAGTTGCTTGCCCCTATTGAACCATCAGTTTTGGACCGCATTGTAGAAAATGGATCGAAACATATCGCGTTAAAACCCGTGCCGCTTGAGCCTGGAGTGAATGCGCTTAGAAAAAAATATCCCAATGCTAGTGATGATGAGCGTTTATTAAGATACATGTTTGCAGGATCACAAGTTGATGACATGCTCGCAGCAGGCGCTATGCAAACAACCTACTCTTTTGATCATCCAATTACGACATTAATTAAAGAATTTAGTAAGCGCCCTAAGATTGGGCGAATTTACATATCACAACCTGGGTTGAAGCTCGATATTACCGGGCGCAACTAATCACTTTTACATGGCCTATAAGGAGCTATTTGTGGCGGACAGAGACCTAAGCTATCAAGATTTATTGGAAATCATTCGATTAGTTGAAGAGTCGCCAGAATTTTCAGAATTTAAATTGGAATATGGCGATATTAAAATTAATCTAAGGAAGAGCTCCGCAGGAGTAATGTCTGCTCCTGAGCCCTTAGATATTCCTGCTGATGTGAAGCCTAAAGTTACACAGGTAACAAGCCCTTCAGAGTCGATTGCATTAGTCAAATCATCTACGACTGTGGTCCCTGAGGGGATGATTGGAATCAAATCACCCATGGTGGGTAGTTTTTATCGATCACCTGAGCCTGGCGCCCCACCTTTTATTGAGATCGGGTCTACGGTCAATCCAGATTCAACTGTTTGCATTATTGAGGTGATGAAGCTCATGAATTCATTGCCTGCTGGGGTCAACGGTACTATTTCAGAGATTTTAGTTTCCGATGGAGATCCTGTTGAATACGGGCAAATACTTGTTTTAATCAAGCCAAACTAAATTAGTTTATGAAAAAACCGCAAGCCATTAAAAAAATTCTAATTGCTAATCGCGGTGAAATTGCTGTGCGCATTATTCGCGCCTGTCAAGAATTGGGTATTCAAACACTTCAAGTGTATTCCGAAGCTGATCGTCATTCCCTGCCAGTATTGATGGCGGATGAAGCAGTCTGTATTGGACCGGCTCGGTCGAGGGATAGCTATTTAGATATAAAAAACATTATTAGCGCTGCACTTGTTTATAAAGCAGATGCAATCCACCCTGGATATGGTTTTCTTTCAGAAAATGCTGAGTTTGCAGAATGCTGTGAAAAGGAGTCCATTGTTTTTATTGGACCTAGTCCACAGTCAATACGGATGATGGGGGATAAAGCCACAGCGATTCGCTTGGCAAAGGAAGCTGGGATACCAACCACACCAGGTTCTGATGGAATTGTTGGGGATTATCAGGCTGCCTCTTCCATAGCGGAAAAAATTGGATACCCAGTTCTCTTAAAGGCAACTGCAGGTGGTGGTGGTAGAGGGATGCGAATTGTTCAGGATAAGGGGCAACTTGAAGCAGCCTTTATGGAGGCCTCTCAGGAAGCTAAGTTAGCCTTTGGTAATAGCTCCCTATACCTTGAAAAATATCTGAGCAATATTCGACATATTGAGGTCCAAGTCCTAGGGGATGGTAACCAAGTATTGCATTTAGGAGAACGAGACTGTTCTTTGCAAAGAAGAAATCAAAAACTAGTAGAAGAAAGCCCATCTCCCGTATTGAGTGAAAAAATGCGAATCAAAATCGGTAATGCGGCGCTGGAATTATGTCGACATGTTCATTATCGGAGTGCTGGAACCATTGAGTGCATTCTTGATCCCGCTACTAATGAGTTTTACTTTATGGAAATGAATACTCGGATACAGGTAGAGCACCCTGTAACTGAGATGGTAACGGGTGTTGATCTCGTTAAAGAGCAAATTCGAATTGCTTTAGGGCAGGGTATTAGTATCAGGCAGGACCAGGTACAAATGAGGGGCCATGCAATTGAGTGCCGCATTAATGCAGAAAGTGCAGAAAATGATTTCAGGCCAAATCCAGGCAGGGTTAACGAGTATTTTGCCCCTGGAGGATTTGGAGTGAGAATGGATACACACCTATATTCTGGATATATTGTTCCCCCATACTACGATTCCTTGATTGGGAAAATCATTTGCTGGGGAAGTAATCGTGATGAGGCTATAGACCGTATGAATAGAGCGCTATTAGAAATCAAGATTGATGGCATTGAAACTACGCGCCTATTTCAAAGAAATTTAATCAACACTCCCGAATTTCGCACTGGGCAAGTTCACACCCGTTTCGTCCAAGATAGTTTTTTAAATCAATCTTCAAAATAAGATCAGAGATATTGAATGAAAAGTATTAGTACGAAAATTGTAAGTGCTGACATTAAGGCTGTTGCTTTAAGTGTACTGTCCCTCATTGCCTTTTTAGGTTTTTGGCAAATTACAGCCTATTATGTTGCTTCACCTTTTTTTCCATCAGTTGGCGCTGTATTTAAAGCATTCAAAAATCTGATTATGAATGGGGATACACAGGGGATTTCATTGGCCACCCATTCTTGGGCCAGCCTATATAGGGTGCTACTAGGTTTCAATCTGGGCGTTTTATTGGGCGTACCAATTGGATTATTAATGGGCCTTAACAAGCAAATCTATAACTCTACTCGTTCTGTAGTTGAGCCTTTCCGGTTTATTCCACCAATAGCATGGATACCTCTCGCGATCATTTTTTTTGCAGGGGATACACGTTTTGCGTTTTTAATTTTCTTAGGCGCATTTTTCCCAGTTTATACATCAACATTGGTGGGTGTGCAAAGGGTAGAGCCCCTGCATAAAAAAGTAGTTGCTGTCTATGGGGCCTCGAAATTTTATACCTTAATGCATGTCGTTATTCCAACCGTTCTACCTGATATTTTGGGCGGAATGCGAGTTGCAATGGGGGCCGCGTGGCTCACCATCGTTGCCGCAGAGTTAGCTGGGGGTACTAATGAGGGGTTGGGCCGAATGATGCTCAATTATGCGGAGTTGCTAAAAATTCCCGAAATCATTGTTGGCATGATTGTGATTGGCGCAATAGGATTCGTTATAAATGAACTATTACTGATGGTAGAGCGCTATTTATTTAAATGGCGCTGGCAAGTAACTCTCTAAATCAACTGGATCATTACGATGAATAAATCTAAATTAGATGTCGATATTTATCATGCTTATGGAGACCTTGTTGTCCATGATGGAATTCAATTTATAGTGAAAGAAAATGAATTTTTATGTGTATGTGGACCAAGTGGTTGTGGAAAGACTACCTTACTAGATATTTTAAGTGGACTATTGAAGCCTACAGGAGGGTCAGTTCTATTGGATGGTGAGTCCGTAGACCCAAAAAAACATAGTATTTCATTTGTTTTTCAAGAGCCATCAACTCTACCCTGGTTAACAGTTTGGGAAAATATTGCAACAGGTTTAAAAATAAAAAAACTACCCCGCAATGAAATTAGAAAGAAAGTAGATGAGGTTATTCGTATCGTGGGGCTTGGAGGGTTTGAAAACTTTTATCCTCATCAGATTTCTGGCGGAATGAAGCAAAGAGTATCTATTGCGCGTGCCTTTGCTACTGATGCAGATTTAATTCTCATGGATGAACCATTTGTCAGTTTAGATCAACCAACACGAGAGCGAATGCAGCAAGAAGTATTGGATATATGGAAAAACCTCAGGCGCACAATTGTATTTGTTACTCATAATTTAGAAGAAGCTGTTTTTTTGGGTGATAGAGTAATAACTCTCTCCCAAAAGCCTACAAAAATAAAAGCAGATTTAAAGATAGATTTACCTCGTCCTCGAGATCCATTGAGTCCTGCTTTCACTGAAATTAGAGCGCAGTGTTTTTCATTTCTTCATCACTAGGGAGTTGTTAGTTTCTTTGCCATAAAGGCAATTCATTTTACTAAGGGAGATACATCATCATGAGCATGAATTCAAATCGCAGAAAAGTTCTTGGAGTTGGTATGGCGGCAACGATTGGTTCAACAATGCCTTTAGGTACACCATTATTTGCGCAGACCAAAAAAACAGTGATTCGGTTGGCTGACCAAGCGGGTGCCGAAGTTGATTATGCGGCAATCTGGGTAGCAGAAAATCAAGGCTATTACGATCAAGAGGGAATACAAATCGATCGCCGAACTTATCCAAATGGTCCTGCATCATTATTAGATTTAAATAAAAATTTAGATGCCGTGATGTGTGGTCTGGGTCCGATCATGCAGTACGCAGCAGGTGGCGGTCAATTTACGATGGTTTGCTCAGTAACTAAATATAATGCCCCTCTGGTAGGACGAACTCAATACAAGTCATACGCAGATTTAAATGGTAAAAAAGTAGGTACTCCAGGACTAGGCACAATTCATGATGCCATTCTGTTTTATATAGAAAAAACCTACAATCTTAAATTTCAAAAAGTACCTGGCCGAGTTGCAGATATTCCTGCAATGTTGGATCGAGGTGAGGTTGAGGCATTCATTGCTTGGGAGCCAGCATCAGCAGCAGCAGTTGCCAAGGCTAAAGACGTTCACTATATTGTTCAATTACCTCCAATCAAAAATGCAGAAAGCCTGGACCTTGTTTTTCATCCTACTTTCATTAAAGAAAATCCTGATGCAGTAGTTCGTTTTCTTCGAGCTACACTGAAGGGAATGAATTTTATTAAAACAAAATCTAAGGATGATGTAGCTAATATAGTAGCTAAAAAAATGAATGATCCAACTGCTAAGCCAATTGCTTTTATGGCTTTAGGTTCAGTATTGTTAACGGATCCTCGTTTGGATATGCCATCAACTCGTCTCATTCTGAAAACAATTGCTGAGCAAGGAAAAATTGATCCAGCACTAGTTGTGAATGTGGATGCTTGGGTAGGTAAATACTTAGATTATTCTTTCTTAGATAAGGCTGAAAAGTCTCTTAAGGGTTAACTTTCTTTATTAAAACGGGGTCACAAAAATGCCTAAGACAATTTTAACGTGTGCAGTTACTGGTGGTTTAACAAAGCCTGAAATGACCCCGTATTTACCCATTACTCCAAAACAAATTGCTGATTCTTGTTTAGAGGCGGGCGATGCTGGTGCAGCAGCGGTTCATATTCATGTTCGAGATCCGGCTACAGGTCGGCAATCGATGGAATTTGATTTGTACGCACAAGTGGTTGAGTTGATACGTTCTCAGAATAAAGAATTAATTATTAATTTAACCACTGGGCCTGGTGGGCGCTTTATTCCTAGTGAAGATGATCCTAAGCAATATGCTCCTGGGACTACCTTGTGCCATCCTTTGAAGAGAGTGGAGCACATAGCTAAATTAAAACCAGATATATGCTCATTAGATTTTAATACCATGAATGGTGCTAACGATATTGTTATTAATACACCGCTGAATGTGCGTAAAATGGCTAAAGTAATTAATGATGCTGGTGTTCTTCCTGAATTAGAGATATTTGATACAGGCGATTTAAATTTAGCTCTTGATTTAATTGCTGACGGGACATTAAAGGGACCAGGCTTATTTAGTTTTGTTATGGGCGTGAAATACGGACTAAATGCTGACCCCGCAACTCTATTGTATTTGCGTGATCAGTTGCCAGCCGGATCTCGTTGGTCGGCCTTTGGAATTAGTAGACATGAATTTCCAATTGTTGCTCAATCATGGTTATATGGTGGTCATACTCGTGTAGGCCTTGAGGATAATATTTTCTTAAAAAAGGGTGTGCTATGCGAGAGTAATGCCCAATTAGTTTCTAAAGCAAAAAGAATTATTGAAGATTTAGGCGGTGAATTAGCTAATTCAAATGAGGCCAGACAGTTGTTAGGCTTGACTTAAGCTTTAGTGGAGTACATTTAAACAGGATGGTCATGTAATGAAGAGGTTTCTCTCCTATTTAGTTCTAGCGATGGTTAGTTTTAACTCAGGCCAGTCCTTTGCTGCCGATCCTGTGAGCAACTACCCTAATAAGCCTATTCGCTTAATCGTCGGTTTCTCTCCTGGTGGGGCAGCTGACACTGTAGGACGAGCATTGGCAGAAGGCTTATCAACACGTTTAGGTCAGCCAGTTGTTGTAGAAAATAAACCAGGTGCGAATGGCAATATCGCTGCTGATTTTGTTGCGCGGGCACCAGGTGACGGTTATGTACTGTACTTTCCATCGATTGGGCATGCGGTGAACATGTCTTTATATAAAAACTTATCATACGATTCAATAAAAGACTTTACGGCAATTGGGAGTGTATTTTCTGCTCCCAATATATTAGTAGTGCCGATGAGCTCTCCCTATAAAACAGTGGGAGAGTTAATTGCTGCGGGTAGGGCTAATCCTGGAAAACTGACTTTTGCTTCTAGCGGTAGTGGTACCTCAGTACATCTCTCCGCTGTGCTGTTTGAGAGAATGGCGAAGATTGAAATGGTGCATATTCCCTATAAAGGAACAGGTAGTGCAATGCCCGATGTGATCTCTGGACAGGTTGATATGAGTTTTCCAAATCTGCCGAGTGGATTACCACAAGTAAAAGCGAGTAATCTTCGTGCATTGGGCGTCACAACCGCTAAACGCTCAGCAGCTGCGCCAAGTGTGCCCACGATTGCAGAGTCGGGCTTGCCTGGGTATGACATGGCAACCTGGTATGGTTTAGTTGCACCAGCCAATTTACCTGACAATATTCGTAATCGCTTGAATAAAGAGCTGCAGTCCATCCTCGCTGATCCCAAATTTAAAGATAAATTAATTGCACAAGGTGCCGATCCAATGCCAGGAACTGCAGATCAATTTGCGCAATTTATCAAATCTGAAATTGAGAGATGGCGTAAGCTGATTGCTCAGTCTAATGTCACGGTCGATTAAGCCTGTTATCAATTTTTAGGTAAGAGATATGTCTTTTGCGACCAATGCTTGTATTGCAGGCATTTATGAACATCCACTACGTGTGGCTCCAGACCATACAGTAGCGCAGTTGCATGCTGAGGTTGCACAAGGTGCCCTATTAGATGCAGGTCTTACGCTCAATGATGTGGATGCCTATTTTTGTGCTGGTGATGCCCCAGGTATGGGTGCTGTTTCGATGGCCGACTACTTAGGTTTAAAAAAGTTAAGCTATTTAGACTCAACAGATACGGGTGGTTCATCCTATCTTACCCACGTTAATCATGCAGCGCGCGCGATTGCACAGGGGCAGTGTAAGGTCGCATTAATTACCTTGGCTGGTCGTCCTAAGTCTGAAGGATCTAGTGGAACACAGGTCAGAAGTCAATATGCCAATGCGCCAGACTTTGCATTTGAAAAACCGTATTCACCAGCACCATTAAATACTTATGCGATGTGCGCAATGCGTCATATGTATGAGTTTGGTACTACTAGTGAACAGTTAGCATGGATTAAAGTCGCAGCCTCACATCATGCCCAGCATAACCCGAATGCCATGCTTAAGGATGTGCTCACAGTTGAGGATGTATTAAATTCCCCGATGATTGCTGATCCATTGCATCGTGCAGATTGTTGTGTAGTAACGGACAGTGGTGGAGCTCTTATTGTGGTGCATCCCGATATTGCTAAGACATTAAAAAAACCAGTGATTACGATGATGGGTGCTGGCGAAACAACTAAAGGTCAAATGGGTGGTAAGGTTGATTTGACCTACTCAGGCCTAGCTTGGGCAGCACCCCGTGCATTTGCAGAAGCAAAGTTGACACCAGAACAAATTCGATACGCGTCAATTTATGATAGCTTCACCATTACGGTATTAATTCAGTTAGAAGATTTAGGGTTTTGCAAGAAAGGTGAGGGCGGCCGTTTTGTAGAAGGGGGTCAGTTAATTTCTGGCAAGGGAAAATTGGCCTTTAATACTGATGGTGGTGGTTTGTGTAATAACCATCCTGCAAATCGTGGTGGTATGACAAAAGTGATTGAAGCAGTAAGACAGTTGCGGGGTGAGGCTCATCCAGCAGTGCAAGTTCCCAACTTAGAGTTTGCCCTTGCTTCAGGAATTGGTGGAGCTTTAGGGACGCGTCACGGTGCAGCAGCACTGATTATGGGAAGATTGCAATGAGTCAAGTACATCGCCTACCAAGCCCGATTAGTAACCTAGAAAATAAACCTTTCTGGGATGCTGCTCAAGAAAATAGACTCATTTTGAAGTTATGTAATAGCTGTAAAGAGCCACATTATTACCCGCGATCTATTTGTCCTCATTGTGGAAGTAATGATACGACTTGGGTTGAGTCCAAAGGCCTTGGAGAAATTTATACCTATACCGTAATGAGGCGTGGGGTAGAAGTTCCCTTCGCTATGGCATATGTGAAATTAAATGAAGGTATTTCTTTACTGACGCATCTGACGAATTGTGATTTTGATACGATTCGCATCGGTCAAAAAGTTAGGGTGGTATTTCAGGAGACTCAAGATGGTCAAAAAACCCATCTGTTTGAACCGGTCTAGTCAGTCAGCTTTCTAAACCAGTTTTTTGAGTGATTCCAGATAGCTTTCGGGATCAAGTGGTTTTCCTTCACGCTGTGCTTCCCACATGACCTGTCCAAGGCATTCCATGATGCGATGCTGAGCTTCATGTTCCGAGCCTAATGTTCTAGTTAGTTTTTCTGCAATTTCACGAATACCTGAGGGTTGATCAATGGAGATCTGCTCACTAATTGAGAGATGCATCGAGAGGTGTAAGAATGGATTAGTTTCTCCACGCTCAGGAGTGTAATCTTGTCCTAGGGCGCCCTCGGGATCTATCAGAAGCTGATGGTATTCAGGGTGTTGCTCCATCCAATCACCCGCTAGACTTTCCATTGAGTCAAGGATGTGATTATCGGTCTTCTTTTTCCATGTATCACAGAAAAAACGACGTACCTCTTCACGGCTTGGATTAAATATCGCCACGAACTTTCCCTTTTCCAGTTTTTTGTTTAAAGCCACATAGAGGCTCAACAATACATTGTGCACAATCTGGACTGCGCGCTTTGCATGTATACCTGCCATGTAGTATTAGCCAATGATGGGCATCAAGTAAATATTCTTTTGGCACTCGTTTCAATAACTGTTGTTCTACTTGCACAACGTCTTTACCAGGGGCTAAGCCTGTGCGGTTGGATACTCGAAAAATATGAGTATCTACAGCAATGGTAGCTTGGCCAAAAGCAGTATTTAAAATAACATTTGCTGTCTTTCTGCCCACGCCTGGCAAAGCCTCAAGTTCTTCGCGTATTTGAGGAACTTCACCACCATGTTTTTCAATCAAGAGGCGGCATGTCTCTTGAATATGCTTTCCCTTAGAGTTAAATAAACCAATATGTTGAATATACGGGCGGACCCCTTCTTCACCAAGATCTAAAAGTGCTTGTGGGGTATTGGCGATCTTAAAAAGTTTTCTAGTTCCCTTATTAACAGAAACATCTGTTGCTTGTGCTGATAGCAATACGGAAATTAACAGCTCAAATGGCGAGCTGTACTCCAGCTCAGTTTCTGGTTTGGGATTATTAGCTTTTAGTTGTTCAAAAAAAGCACGCCGCTTTTCTGGATTCATCATTTTTTTGCTTGTGCCCTTGCAATAGCAGCAGCGATGATGGCGCGTTTTCGTTCTTGTTCTGCTTTTGCCTCATCGGATAGGGGTTGCTCAGCATTCACTGCAGCTAATTTTGCAGCAGCTTTCTTAGTTAGGCGCTCATCATTATCTTTTATCTCTCGATCTAATCGCTGTTCACGATTGTGATAGCGTTGACGCGAAACCTCTGCTAATTCAGGGGTCCAAGCATCCCAACCAGTTTTACTTTCTGTAACGTTGATCATGCTAATACAGTCAACTGGACATGGTGGAATACAAAGATCACAACCCGTACACCATTCAGTTAAGACAATATGCATTTGTTTTGAGGCGCCTACAATTGCATCCACTGGACAAGCTTGTATACATAAAGTACAACCAATACATTTTTTTGAGTCAATCAGAGCAACAGGCCTAGGGCGCTCTTTGCCGCAATCAGGATCGATGGTTGGGTGTAATTCAAAGGCATCTTGAGGATATATCGGAGTCAGAATTTTACTCAGGCGAGTAATACCCTCTACCCCACCAGGTGGACAGCGATTTGGGAGGGCTACTCCTGTTGCCATTGCCTCCGCATAACCACGGCAATCTGGGTAGCCACATTTAGTGCACTGCGTTTGAGGAAGTGCATCTTCCAAGCGATCGGTAAGGTCATTCGCTTGATTCATGTGAGTTGGTTAAAAGCTCCTCTAATTTATGCAGCTTTATTACGTGCGGAGGATTTTTTACTGGACTGATGAGAACGAATAAAAGATGAGATTTTTGGGTAAACCTTTTCGCGCCAGCGGCGTCCAGCAAAGATGCCATAGTGACCGGCACCAGCAACTTCATAATGATCTTTATTTTCTTTTGTAATACCAGTACAAAGTGCATGTGCAGCACGTGTCTGACCACTGCCGGAGATATCATCGAGCTCACCTTCTATGGTTAGCAGCGCAGTTTTTTTAATATCTTGTGGCTTAACCAATTCTCCAGCTACTTTCCACGTACCATTAGGTAAAGCATAGTCTTGGAACACGGTCTTGATGGTATCTAGATAGAACTTAGCATCTAAATCAAGTACAGCATTGTACTCATCATAGAAACGGATATGATCTGCAACATCTTGCTCATCACCCCGAACTAGATTCTGAAAATAATCCCAGTGAGATTGCAAATGATTTTGTGGGTTCATGGCAATAAAGCCAGTGTGCTGTAAAAAACCTGGGTAGACTCGGCGACCAGCTCCAGGATAGTTTGGAGGCACGTTATAAATGACGTGACTTTCAAACCACTTATAAGATTTTTGATCTGCCAAGTTATTCACTGCAGTTGGCGACTTACGCGCATCAATCGGACCGCCCATCATAATCATGGACGCAGGAATGGCTTCACCAGCTGAGGCCATTAAGGAGATAGCACCCAATGTAGGAACAGTAGGTTGACATACAGAAATGACATGTAAATCTTTTGCACCAATAGTACGGATAAATTCTTGGATGTAATGCACATAGTCATCCAGGCTAAATTCACCGTCTTGTATGGGAACAACCCGAGCATCAATCCAGTCGGTAATGTAAACCTTGTGATCTTGTAATAGAGTGCGAACTGTATCTCGTAATAAAGTAGCATGATGGCCAGACATTGGAGCGACTACCAGCACTACCGGATCATCCTTTAATTGTTTAATGACTTCAACATCATCAGAGTAGCGTTTGAAGCGAACCAGTTTGCAAAATGGTTTTGCTAAGGTAGTGATCTCATGAATCGCGACTTCGCGACCATGAGCAGGAACCGCACGAATGCCAAATTCAGGTTTCTTATAATCTTTTCCTAGGCGGTAGAGTAATTCATAGCTTGCTGCTAAACGCTCTGAGCCAGGAACCATTGAGGCGGGATTTGATGCATTAATAAATGCTTCAGAGGCAGCTCGTGCCCATGAACTCACGGGTTGAAGTAAAGCTTTTTGAAATTCGTGTAACTGATATAGCATGGTGCCTCCGGTAATTCAGTGTATCCGCTTATTACGCTAAGACGCGGGCGATTGCTTTGGCTACCTTGTCAATATTTTTGGTATTGAGCGCCGCCACACAAATGCGTCCAGTAGAAAGGGCATAAATACCATCTTCTTTCTGTAAGCGCTCTACTTGCTCAGCTGTTAAACCTGAGTATGAAAACATGCCACGCTGCTGTTCAATAAAAGCAAAATCTTGTTTTACTCCAGCAGCCGCTAATTTTTCAACTAAACCATGGCGCATTGCCTTAATGCGATCACGCATTTGCGATAACTCATCTTCCCAGAGGGTACGTAGTTCTGGTGTATTTAAAACTGCAGCCACAATTGCTCCACCATGGGTTGGTGGATTGGAATAATTTGTGCGAATGATGCGTTTTAATTGGGACATGACACGAGTAGATTCATCCTTACTTTGTGTCACGATCGACAAAGCACCAACTCGCTCACCATATAGAGAAAAAGATTTGGAGAATGAGCTAGAAACAAAGAAAGACATGCCTGATTCTGCAAATAAACGCACTGCGATGCCATCTTGTTCAATTCCTAATGCAAAACCTTGGTAAGCAATATCCAAAAAGGGAATTAAGCTCTTCGATTTGCAAATATCAATTACCTGACACCATTGTGCCTCGGTAATATCCGCACCAGTCGGGTTATGGCAGCAAGCATGCAACAAGACTGTAGTGTTCTTTTGGAAAGACTCTAAGGATTTCACCATGCCAGCAAAATCAACGCCACGGGTCTTACCGTCAAAATAGCTGTACTCAACTACTTCAAAACCAGCAGACTCAAAAATGCCTCGGTGATTTTCCCAAGTTGGATTGCTGATGGCGCAAGGTGCATTCAAATGAAGACGTTTAATAAAGTCAGCGCCTACCCGCAAAGCCCCTGTGCCACCAAGACACTCAGCAGTCACTACGCGACCATCTTTAATGAGTGCTGAGTCAGCGCCAAATAATAGATTTTGCACTGCACTGTTATAAGGGTTCGGGCCTTCAATAGGTACGTAACTTCGGGGCGACTGTTTTGCAACATGAGCTTCTTCCGCCTGAATGACTGCCTTCAAAAGCGGGACCTTCCCTTCATCGGTGTAATACACGCCAACGCCTAAGTTCACTTTATCGGGGCGTTGGTCGGCAACATAGGCTTCTGTGAGGCCAAAAATAGGATCTTTAGGGGCTAATTGAACAGAGGAAAACAGGGTCATTTGTAGGGAGGTAGGAGGTTATTAAAGTGGTAATTGATGTTAATTTCAGCTTAATTATCTAGTTTTGTAGCCAGAATGAACTATTTTCAAATAAAAACGGCAAAATCATTGTTTGTACAAAATTCGCTGTGAAGAAAACTCACAGATGAAATGATAGCCGAGATGCCTCCTAAGTTGCCCAAAACTGCGCCAAATTCTGAAGTCGAGCTTGCTAAAAAACCCCCAGAGGCCGACCCTCTAGGGGAAGCTGGCCATGACTTAGATCCAGCTAAATTTGTGACTTTCCCGGGCTCGCCTTACCAGCTTTATCAGCCTTTCTCTCCAGCGGGCGATCAGCCACAGGCCATAGAGGCACTAGTTGAGGGGATTGACGATGGTTTAACCTTTCAAACACTGTTGGGAGTAACTGGGTCAGGCAAAACCTTCACTATGGCTAATGTGATTGCCAGAACGGGCCGACCAGCCATCATTTTTGCCCCGAATAAGACCTTGGCGGCACAGTTATATAGCGAATTTCGAGAGTTTTTTCCCAAAAATGCAGTGGAATATTTCGTGAGCTATTACGACTATTACCAACCAGAAGCTTATGTTCCGCAGCGTGACTTATTTATAGAAAAAGATTCTTCCATTAATGAGCACATTGAACAGATGCGTTTATCAGCAACGAAGAGTTTGCTGGAGCGTCGCGATGTCATCATCGTCGCAACTGTATCGGCAATCTATGGCATTGGTAATCCTGGTGACTATCACAGCATGGTGATGACATTGCGACCAGGTGACAAGATGAGTCAGCGCGACATCTTGATGCGACTCATCGCCATGCAATATGACCGCAACGAAACTGATTTCAAGCGCGGGGTATTTCGAGTGCGCGGTGACACTATCGATATTTTCCCGGCTGAGCATAATGAGTTGGCTGTACGCGTTGAATTATTTGATGATGTGGTTGAGAGCCTGCAATTTTTTGATCCACTGACAGGAAAAATTCGACAAAAGATTCCGCGCTTTACTGTCTATCCCAGTTCGCACTATGTCACTCCACGAGAAACAGTACTCAAGGCAATTGAAACAATCAAAGAGGAGTTGCGCACTCGTCTAGATGAGTTTGTTAAAGATGGCAAGCTCGTAGAAGCTCAGCGTCTCGAACAGCGCACCCGTTTTGATTTAGAGATGCTCAACGAATTAGGTTTCTGTAAGGGGATTGAAAACTACTCACGACACCTCTCTGGCGCTGCGCCAGGAGAGGCTCCGCCGACCTTAGTGGACTACCTTCCAAATGATGCATTGATGTTTTTAGATGAGAGCCATGTCTTAATAGGTCAGCTCAATGCAATGTATAACGGCGATAAATCTCGTAAACATACCTTAGTAGAGTTTGGATTCCGTTTGCCTTCAGCAATGGATAATCGGCCACTCAAATTTACCGAATTTGAAACTAAGATGCGCCAAACTATTTTTGTTTCTGCGACACCTGCTGATTATGAAAGTACTCATCAGGGACAAGTGGTAGAGCAGGTAGCTAGGCCAACGGGTTTAGTAGATCCTGATATTGAAGTATTACCAGCAAGTACACAAGTCGATGATTTGTTAAGCCAGATTCATGAGCGAGTTAAGGTGGGCGAGCGTGTATTAGTGACCGTACTAACTAAGAGAATGGCCGAACAGCTAACAGATTATCTTTCTGATAATGGAGCGAAGGTTCGCTATGTGCATTCTGATATTGATACAGTAGAGCGAGTGGAAATTTTACGTGACTTACGTTTAGGGGTCTTTGATGTATTGGTGGGTATTAACTTGCTACGCGAAGGCTTAGACATTCCCGAAGTTTCTCTAGTGGCCATTTTGGACGCTGATAAAGAAGGCTTTTTGAGATCTGAACGAAGCCTGATTCAGACAATTGGGCGTGCTGCTCGAAATGTACGCGGTAAGGCGATTCTCTATGCAGACAAGATTACAGACTCTATGCGCAGGGCAATGGGAGAGACCGAGAGGCGGAGAACGAAGCAAATTGCCTTTAATAAACTGCATGGAATTGAGCCTAAAGGGGTGCAAAAGCGGATCAAGGACATTATTGATGGGGTCTATGACGTCAAAGAGAAGCGCCATGAGATGCAGGTGGAGCAGGAACGGGCACGCTATGAGGATATGGGTGAAAAGGATCTGGCAACTGAAATCAAGCGACTTGAGAAACAAATGAATGCAGAAGCCAAGAATTTAGAGTTTGAAAAGGCCGCAAGTACCCGGGATCGGCTTACTAAGGTCAAAGAAATGGCCTTTGGCGCTAGATCAAGAGACTTCCTCGGGTAACTGGGATTCCCCTTCAAACCTTAGGTTAATTCCCGAGCAGATTAGTGGGGTATATGGTAAAGTTGAGTGGAATGGTCGGGTATTACCTGCTCGACTGTGTGCTGTCCATAACAATCCATTACCAAGGTGACATATGAGACTTACAACTAAAGGCCGTTTTGCAGTAACCGCAATGATCGATTTAGCCCTGCGTGAAACGCATGGTCCTGTTACTTTGGCTGGTATCAGCCAGAGGCAGAAGATTTCCCTATCTTATCTCGAGCAGTTATTCGGGAAGCTACGCCGTTTCAATATCGTAGAAAGTACCCGTGGACCTGGCGGCGGGTATACCCTTGCCCGTCAATCTACTGAAATTAGTGTTGCTGACATTATTGTGGCGGTTGATGAGCCATTGGATGCTACGCAATGTGGCGGTAAGGGAAGTTGTCACAGCGATGAGGAAAATCATGGCCGCTGTATGACGCATGATCTATGGAGCAATCTCAATTCTAAGATGGTGGAGTATTTAAGCTCTGTCACCTTACGCGATCTCGTTCTTCAACAAGAAGGTCGCGGAATCGTAATACAAGATATGCGGCAAAAGAAAATGAAAGTTGAATCTACCAAGGCTACAAAAACAGCCCCAGCAGCTGCAGCTAAAAAAGAAGCTGTACCAAAAGCCCCTTTAATCAATTCTGTATTTAATTTGGCACGACAGAATTAAATCAGTATCCCTCT
>JBILYO010000075.1:0-9226 GCA_044377685.1 Polynucleobacter sp.
TAAATTCAATATGAGCCAGAGAATGTAATAAAGAAGCGCGACCTTGATCAGTATTCATCGCACGCTTGGGAACTTCTAATGGCGGAACCAAGTCAGGTTTTTGTGGTCGCCCTGGAATGCAAAACATTCCGGCATCTAAATCCAAATCAACGCTCAGTAAAACTTGGCCAGCATGGTAGGCATCAAATAATTGACGAATGCCGCTAACTTTTAAGTGGGGATCAGTGGTTGCCAGTAATTCAAGGGCAGATTGGCGCAATTCAGGCATTTATGATGAAGTAGTTAGAATCATGTATAGAGTTTAATAGCTTCGAGGTTAATGTAAAAAATTCCTCCTAACTAAAGAGGCATGGTTAAATAGAATCGCTTAAAAGTAAATATTACAGTTTGCCCATATCCACAACGCCAAATGGAGATCTTATGCGTATTTTTCTTACACTGAAATTGGCTGCAGCCACTCTACTGATTGTTTTTAGTCATATGGTAATGGCTCAAACAGGCTATCCAGAACAAGCAATCAAGCTTGTCGTCCCTTTTGGCCCGGGTGGATCAACTGATCTTGCAGCACGTTTAATTGCAGAATATGCTGGGCGAGAATTAGGTCAGTCCATTATTGTGGAAAATCGAGCTGGCGCAGGCGGTTCAGTTGGAATGGAGTATGTTGCCAAATCAAAGCCTGATGGTTATACCCTTGGCATGGCCACCATGAGTACTCATGGCGCTAATTTAGCTGTGTATGGCAATAAATTAAAGTATGACCCTATTAAAGATTTTGCACCAATTACGAATGTAGCTGCAACCCCAAGTGTCTTTGCAGTTAATCCGAAAATTGCTGCAAACAATCTGCAGCAATTTATTGCGCTAGCTCAGGCTAATCCAGATAAATATAGCTTTGCTACTCCTGGAACAGGATCACTTGGGCATGCCAATATGGAATACTTTGCAGCTTTGGCCAATATACGCTTGTTACATGTTCCTTATAAGGGCGCAGGGGCAGCAATGAACGATGTATTAGCAGGGCAAGTCGATACCATCACCGATAATCTTCCCACAGCATTACCTCATATCAAAGCAGGTCGTTTACGTGCACTAGCAGTTCTATCTGATAAACGTTCACCTGCGTTACCCGATGTGCCCACCTATGGAGAGCTCGGTTTTCCACAGATGGGAAGCGGTGGGTGGTTCGGAATTGTGGCACCAGCAGGCACACCTCCTAGCGTTATTACAAAACTGAATAAAGCTATTCTGCAGGCCATGAAAAATCCAGAGTTAATCAAAAAACTCGATGAGTCTGGGGCGGTTGCTGTCCCAGGAACGCCTGCTGAATTTGCAGCGCAGATTCAGCAGGCCATAGACCGCTATCAACGCATTGCTAAGATTGCCAAAATACAGATTGACTAATCTATATGTCACAAGTAATTCTGCCATACACCTTGTTTGAGCCTGAAGTAGGGGATATTCCTTTAGTTTGCGATTCACCTCATAGCGGAACGCTGTATCCAGAGGACTTTCGATATGCTGTTCCTCATTCATTGCTGAGAGCCGGAGAGGATACTCATATTGATCAACTATGGTCTACAGCACCTCATGTTGGAGCTACTCTGCTCATGGCAAATTTTCCGAGAACCTATATTGATCCTAATCGAACATTAAATGATATTGATCAACTATTGTTAGATGATGTTTGGCCAGATCTACTTCAGCCCTCAGAAAAAAGTCGCCTAGGATTTGGGTTAATTTGGCGACAACTAAACGCCACTACACCCATATACGATCGCCAACTCAGCATCGCTGAGGTCAAAAATCGCATTGATCAGTATTACCTCCCCTATCATGAGGCACTGAATAGGGCTATTGAAAACAAAGTGGATCGCTTTGGTGGCGTTTGGCATCTGAATCTTCATTCCATGCCAAATAATGCATATGAGCGTTTACAGATCAAAAACCCTCCGCATCCGCTAGCGGATTTCGTGCTTGGTGATAGAGACGGCACTACCTGCGAACCTGAATTTATAGAATTAATTGAGCAAAATTTAAGATCAATGGGTTACTCTGTCAGTCGCAATGATCCGTATAAAGGTATGCAATTGATTGCCAATATAGGAAAGCCAAAAGAAAACAGGCACAGCTTACAAGTTGAACTTCGCCGACCTGTTTATATGGATGAAGCAACTCGAATACCTAATGATAATTTCCATATAGTGCAAAACGACCTCAGTAAATTACTGAAAAATATTGCTACGTATCTAGAGGATCGGAAGACTTAAAAAAGTTATTCCCACTCAATCGTTACCTAAGAAATTAGCATATATAAAACAATGTTACACAGTCAAAAAATATTTGTGTGTCACTTTTGTGTAACTACATTCAGGCGATTAAGAGTGCTCTTTTTTAGCGTAAATTTCATCTTAAATCTCCGATGCGCGGAACTAGCTTTTTGATTGAACAATTAACAACGCAAAACTTCCCTTTTTTACTGAAACACAATTGTTAAAATTCAAACACAAATTTTTACCTCTTAAGCTTTTATTTTTAGCCCTTGCCACCAATGCGTATGCGGCTGACAAGGCATATCAGGTCATGTTGCCAGTGGCGAACCTTCCTGATATTCCACTGCATGTCTTTACCCCTTCGGATACACCAAAAGGCATACTGATCGCACTTCATGGTTGCGGTGGTTTGCTCTCGACAAATACAAAAAATGGCGACAAGCTCTCGTCCCGACATGCCGCAATGGCCCGATATGCCAATGCACTTGGCTGGGTGGCTGTTTTTCCAGATAGCTTCACCACGCGGGGTCGGCGCGAAATTTGTACGCAAAAATTTTCTGAGCGCACAATCAAGCAACCCCAGCGCAAGGCTGATGCCCTTGCCACTGCGCAATGGGTCAAGGCTCAAGACTGGGCGTCTCAAGCTTTAGCCAACCCTCCACAACCAAAACTCAATACGGTGCTGTTAGGTTGGTCCAATGGCGGCTCAACGGTGTTAGAAACGATTGAATCCCCAAAACAAACTGACGGCAATGAGGCATCCAACAATCTCGCAACATTGATTAATCAGGCCGTAGCTTTTTATCCTGGCTGTTCTGCACAACTCGCACGCCATTACCGCACAAAGGTTCCGCTGACGCTTTTTATCGGAGGTCTGGATGACTGGACGCCTCCTCAACCCTGTATAAATCTGGGTCACAACGTAGGCGCGCAAGTCTATGTCTACCCTGACGCCCACCACGGCTTTGATAGCCTATCTGGCACGGTACGTTTACGCAAAGAAATTCCAAACGGAGTCAATCCTGGTCAAGGTGTTCACGTTGGCCCCCATCCGGAATCACGCGCTGACGCCTATAAAAAGCTTGAAGAACTGCTTGAACGATTGTCCGTCTCAAGCAGATGAGCGTTGAATAATTTTCATCATGCCCTGAGCGGTCATCACCTCCCGCTCGTGGACGCGCAGCAAGCCACGCATTGAAAAAACGATATCAGCAAACTACTTAAAAATATTAAGGCATATCTAAATTATCGAAAGTCGAACAAAACTACTCTAACTTAACAGTAATGCAACAAAATTAGTCTATAAAATTAATGATTTGTATGCTATTAAATTTTATATGTAGCTTTGGTGTAACTTCTGATTCAGTATAGTTAGTATTATTTCTGATGAGAGTTTTAGATTCATAATTTGCTTGCGCTGTTTGACGGCTTCCTTAAATGCTCTACCACCTTTGAACTTAACCGTTTTAGCGGCAGGTATCTTAAGTTCAGCACCAGTTTATGGATTTTGCTAAATACGAGTGGCACGCTTGCTTTACTTAAAAGTGCCAAACTATGAATCTATAGAGCAGCTGATGCTGGAGATTCACCTAAATATACAAGGAGGCTCAGATCATCATTGGGGAGTGGGTCAAGCATTACAACCATGTCTGACCCCATAACGCATTAGGTTACAGGTCATCAGCATCTCAAACCCAAGTACCCAGCTTATTAGAGCACCAACCTATTTTGCTGCAATGATTTACTATTGAAATACTCTCTTTAGTCGTGGATCTCATTTGACAGCAGTTCATAAGCTATCTAAATTGCACTCAACATACTGAAAACCTATTGTGGTTTTACTTACCCCCCCCTTAAAAACCCTCAAAGAGAAAAATGTTAAGTTCCTGGATAGTACCAATCGCAAGCACTGAAAAATGTTCATTGCGTTTATTTTGCTTACCTTATGCGGGAGGCGGAGCATCCGTCTTTAGGAAATGGAAGGAGTTTTTGGCGCCCAACATTGAATTATTTGCCATCCAACTACCTGGAAGAGAATCCAGATATTCTGAGCCACCAATTCAAGACCTTAGTCTTCTTATTCAGGAAATTGCTAACAGCATCATGAACTTTGGACATTCTCCTTTTGCTATTTATGGCCACAGTCTTGGGGGAAGCCTAGCATTTGAATTAACACTTGAACTTGAGCGAAAAGGATTCTATCCCGAATATTTATTTATCTCAGGAAGACAATCACCCGGCCATATATCTCTAAGAAGCCCAATAGGCCATTTACCTGATGATCAATTTTTAAATGAGTTAGCGCAATATAAAAGCACCCCCCCTGAGATACTTCAAAATCATGAGTTCATTAAGATATTGCTACCAATGCTTAAGGCTGATTTTTCTATTGCCGAGAAATGCACACATGAGCCCAATAAAAAAGTTCTTGCCGATCTTATAGCTATTGGTTCACACCAAGATATATGGTTGCTACCAACCTCCCTAGAAGGATGGGGCAGTTACACCACGGGCAAATTCTCTACTCAATGGTTTGATGGTGGGCATCTTTTTTTAAATGAAAATACACGGTCTTTGGTCGACTTCATAATGTCAAAATTACAGCCAAGCACGTAAAGCCTCTACGATAAAAAGCCTTAATACCCCCAAAAATCTGTATTTTTGCCATTTTTCCCCAAATAGGTGCAAATTAACCAAGATGCTACAAGAGCAAAAAACAATTGCAAATCGCTTGATTTAATCAAAAAAATGCTAAAATCGATGAAGTTTTTATTGTTCTTATTGATGTAAATTACTACCATTAGGAGATGATTACATGGCACAAATCGAAGCTCAAAACCCTACAGGCGTTCTAGCTAACGGCGTAAAACTAGTCGGAGAGTCTTTTTTGCCGGGAGCAAGTCTGCTAATGGAAGGTAAATTTTTGGATGGGGCAGCGCATTCAATAGTCGGCCTTGGTGCAAAAGTTGTTTTTGGTCCCTTAGGTCTGGTACTAGTATGTGCCGACTCATTCTCAAAGGCGACTACTCAGAAATCTCTCTGGGATTACGCCACTGATACATACCATGCGCAAATAGAGAAGAGAAAAAAAGCTCATGAAGTGAGTGCTACATCAACTGAAACTCCAGCCGTAAAAGTCATCAAAAATACTGCTTGACTATCTAAACGCTCAACTAGCTAGTGAACAGAAAAAGCCGGTCTCAGTCCGGCTTTTTTATATGGGAGTTTGGTAATTAGTCATTCAGATAAAACCTGCTGTAGATTTAATTTATTTTCGCCAATGTCTAGCTGTGTTGGCCCCTTATTTTCCTGAAAAATACAATGGACAAAATTCGTACATTCATTGAAGAGCAATTCCTTATAACATTCGATGAATCATTCCCAGAAGAAACTGATCTATTTAAAGAAGGGGTAATGGACTCTTTTGGCTATGTACAACTATGCCGTTTTCTTGAGCGGGAATTCTCAATTGTTTTTTCTGAGCAAGATATGACTAATAATGTAATGGTTAGCCTAACTCGTATTCAAGAACATGTTGCCGGAAAAGTGAAATTAATTGCTCAAGAAAAATTGAGCAATCCAGATCCCGGGCAGACCCCTTAATTACATGTGTGGTATCGCAGGCTTCTTTCAGCCCCCTCTAGATGTCTCTGAATACCCCTCCACAATCATACAAATGGTTGGGAGAATTGAACATCGCGGCCCCGATGGCTTGGGATACTTTATTGATGACAATTGCGCCATTGGAGCGGCACGTTTAAGCATCATAGATCATCAATTAGGCACACAACCTATAAGCGCTCAGCATGATCGCTACTGGATTTGTTACAACGGAGAAATTTATAACTATAAAGAGCTAAGAACAGAGCTAGAAGCGCTTGGACAAATATTTCATACTCAGTCTGATACTGAAGTAGTTCTGCAGTCATGGATTACATGGGGAGAAGCTTGTCTAACAAAATTAAATGGTGGCTTTGCTTTTGCTATCTATGATCGCAAAACAACATCTCTTGTTCTGGCTCGAGATCGCTTTGGAAAGCGTCCTTTATTTTATGTAAAAAAAGGTAAAGGGTTGCTATTTGCTTCTGAAATGAAAGCTTTTTTAGCTTTTCCAAGTTTCCACTTTGAACAAGATACTGAACAACTCTCATCCATACTTGCACAATGGACTCCCTTGCCAGAACAAACCGGGTTTTCCAATATTAATAGCTTGCCAATGGGTGAATATCTATTAGTCAAATCAAATGAAATAATAAGGCGGCGCTACACTTCATTATCGTTACATCCTACTATTCCCATTTCAAATGAAGGCGAAGCAATAGAGATTGTCCAAAAAACGCTAGAAGAGAGTGTGAGATTGCGAATGCGAAGTGATGTAGGTGTTGGCGTGTATTTAAGTGGCGGTCTAGATTCGGCAATTATTGCTATGCTAGCAAGTAAGGTTAGCGGCCAAAAGATAAAGACCTTCTCAATTAAATTTGAAGATGCTCAGTTTGATGAATCAGCAGAGCAGGCGGAAATTTCCTCAATGCTTGATACTGAGCATGAATCGGTTCACATCACTGATGGCGATATAACTGAAAATTTTCCTGAAGCGATATTTCATGCAGAGATACCTGCATTTCGGAGCGCTTTTGTCCCCATGTTCATGCTTTCCAAAAAAACATCTGAGACAGGTACTAAAGTAGTTCTTTCAGGCGAAGGTGCAGATGAAGCTTTTCTTGGATATGATATTTTCAAGGAAACCCAGCTTCGCTCTAAATGGTCTGAGCTGGATGACTCCATGAGGAGAATGGAACTATCTAAACTTTACCCCCATTTGGATCACTTTGGTCCACAGGATCTTGAGGCAATTGTTGGACTTTATAAGCAATTTTCAAGCGAGCGATTATCGGGGCTTTTTTCACATGAACTTAGATTCCAAAATGGTCGTTTTTGCACAAGGTTAATGCGGGAGCCAGGCGACCCTTTTCGCGCAATTAGCTCGCTAGTTGAGCGAGAGCCCAGTTTCACGAGTCTATCGCCAGTTCAAAAAGCTCAATGGCTTGAATTTCACACACTTCTTCCAGGTTATTTATTATCAACTCAAGGAGATCGGATGAGCCTAGCCCATGGGGTTGAAAATCGATGCCCTTTTCTTGACCAATCAGTAGTTGATGTAGCCTCATCAATCAACCATCGTTTTGATGACGGATTCGAGGAAAAGCGCATCCTTCGTCGAGCTTTTCAAAATAATTTACCAGAAAGTGTTATCAAGAAAAGGAAATTTCCCTATAGATCTCCAGATAGCGCAGCCTTTGCTGCAAAGCCGCCTGATTACCTCGAATTATTACAATCTGATGCTGAGCTATCAAAATTACCTTATCTTCACCATCAATTTGCAAGGGCCTTAACTAAAAAGGTCCTCACAAATCCGCCTAATACTATTAGTACTAAGGAAAATCAGGCTTTTATTTTTTTGATTTCAATAGTTTTGCTTCATCATTTTTTTGTAGAGCAAAATGGAATAAATAGATTCATTACTAAACCTTCGACTCAAATCAAGGCAGTTGATATGAGAACAAATTACAACTAAGACTTTAAAGCACTATTTTTCCCAGGGAAATTTAGATTCCTCTATATATCGACTAATATTCTTCAGATTTATGGGATCCTTAAATAGGAGTTGATTAGCCGATATTGCAATTTGCTTGTCCCTAATAGGTTGATCAAATATCTCACTACAGTATTTTTTATATTGGCAAATGCTTGTCTTGCTAATCCGCTGTAGTCTATTTAGATGTGCCCGCAATAAAACTTCAGTTGAATCCCCCAGTACATCAACAAGCCCCATATTAAGAGCTTCTTCTGCTGTAAAGACACGTGTGATTAACGTCATATAGTGGGATTTTTGCCTGCCTATACGGTTTGATAAAAAGGGTAGCACGCAAGCAGGGAAAAGCCCAAATAAGAGCTCTGAAAGACTAAAACTTGCGCTCTTATCGGCTAGCACTATATCTGATGCCGCTACGAAACCTAAGCCACCCGCATTTACACGCCCCCTTACAACGCTAATAGTAATGAAGGAGGAATGCATAAAATCTAACCAAAGATTATAAAGAGGATTTGGATCTGGAGATTCAAGACCCCCCTGCTTAATCTTGTCATTCATTTCATCAAAATCTCCACCTGCACAAAATATATCTGGTGAACCCTCCAGCACTAGAATCGTAATTGGTATTTCACGCATCCCATCTTTGCATAGCGCAACTATTGAAGCAAGCTCAGTAATAAGCTGTGTATTAATTGCATTATTTTTTTCTGGGCGATCAATTCGTACTCTACAAATATTTCCAGTCACTTCAGCACGAATGGTTTTGAATGGTTCTTTCATAAATACCTCATATTATGGTGCGCGTACTATTAAAGCAGTATCTACACCACCAAATCCTGATGAAAGTGATAGTGCATGCATGAAGCGATGTGGTTTAGAAGATCCCAACACCCAATTAAAGTTAGTATCAATTGGATTAATTAAGTTTCGTGTTGGATGCAAATAACCTTCACGCATTTGAAGAAGAGTAGCGGCTAATTCTACAGATGCTGCTGAGCTAAGCCCATGCCCAATGATTGACTTTGTAGAATTAATTGCAGCATGCTCTAAACCAAGTATGTGAAGAGCCTTTAACTCAATATCATCGCCAGAGGGAGTACCTGTACCATGCGTATTCACATAATCAATCTCAGAAGCAGTTAATTTCGCCTGAGCAAGAGCCATCTTAATTGCTCGAATTTCACCTTCGAGGGATGGTTGGGGCCCGCGATTTCCATTCGAAATATGAGCGCCACCTATTAAACTTCCGTAATTATTTTTCAATGACTTAAGGTCACTGCGACATACTACGATTGCAGCACAGGATTCGCCATAAATAAATCCACTATGATCTTGGTCAAATGGCCTGCATGCCTGATCCGGC
>JBILYO010000070.1:0-9668 GCA_044377685.1 Polynucleobacter sp.
TTTTCATCTACCCAATAATCGCCTGGCTTCTCAACTCCAGTGCCGTCTGCTTTTTCTTCGCCAATTTGAAGCTCTAAATAAGATGGGAGTACATTAATCTTGAGATATAAATCCGTTTGATCATCCGCTTGGCCAGAAATAATTAATGGTGTACGCGCCTCATCAATCAAAATTGAATCGACTTCGTCAACGATTGCATAAGCTAAACCACGCTGAACACGCTGCCCTGCATCTTGCACCATGTTATCGCGCAAATAATCGAACCCAAATTCATTATTGGTTCCGTAAGTAATATCAGCAGCATAAGCAGCCTGCTTGGTAGTGTGCTCCATCTGAGAGAGATTGGTACCTACTTGCATGCCTAAAAAGTTATATAACTTAGACATCCACTCCGCGTCTCGCTGAGCCAAGTAATCATTTACGGTAACAACATGCACGCCCTTACCAGTAAGTGCATTTAAATATACTGGCAGAGTTGCTGTTAATGTTTTTCCTTCACCAGTACCCATTTCGGCAATCTTGCCGTAATGTAAGGCCAAACCACCGATGATCTGGGCATCAAAATGACGCATTTTCATAGCACGAACGCTAGCCTCACGAACTACCGCAAATGCCTCTGGTGTGATGTCATCTAGTGACTCGCCCGCAGCTAAGCGTGCTTTAAATTGCTCAGTTTTTGCGGCCAATGCAGCATCATCCAAAGCTTGAAGGCTAGGCTCAAAAGCGTTGACCTTAGCAACTACCTTGCGATACTGCTTTAAGAGGCGGTCGTTACGACTGCCGACCAGGGTTTTAAGAAGACCGATTACCATGGGATATAGAAAAAAATGAAGACCTTGAGTTTATCACCCGCATCTCCTTTTTATGAACTTTGCCCCTAAACCAAAACGTAGTCAAACTGCCCATGAATGGGTTGATTACCTCAGAGAATCTGAAGGTTTGGGGGGTATTTTGGCTAAGACCGAAGACTTAGCCAAACTAAAATCCATATTAGGCCGCTCCTTATCCGCACTGGATTTAGGGCAGTTTAGTCAAAAAATTGAGCTTAGTTGGCGCCAAGGAGGCCAAAAAGAACTGTATTTAGTGGTGAGCAATGCTAGCGTTGCTACTCGTTTGCAACAAGTTTTACCTAGCTTAATCAATGAGTTAGCAAAAAATGGCTTAGTTTGCGGGGCGATTAAGGTACAAGTAAAGCCAAACCCTCCCAACTGGGATATCAAGGCTAGACCAGATGCTCGAGCACCACGTAAACCTACTGGGTTAAATCAGATTGCCCGCTCATCTTGGCAGGGCCTGCTCGAAAAATTAGCTCCAGACTCAAGCCTTCGCAAGGCAGTTGAAAAATTGCTGCAAAACAAACCTAAGTAATTCGGAAGAAATTCTCAGAAAAAGAGTGGTTGACTCTCTTGAGAGTAGGCCTCTGGTGCCTTATTCATTGAGAAGGTACTGATTTCATAAGAGTTCGGATCTTCTAGCAACTTACGTAACAATGCATTATTTAAAGCATGACCTGATTTTTCAGCAACATAAGCACCAACAATAGGATGCCCCACTAAATATAAATCACCAATCGCATCAAGAATTTTATGACGAACAAATTCATCTTCATAACGAAGTTCTTCATTATTCAAAATACGATGCTCATCCAAAACAATTGCATTATCTAAGCTACCGCCGCGTGCTAGGCCCATTTCACGCAATGCCTCTACTTCATGAGCAAAGCCAAAGGTACGAGCGCGACCAATTTCACTACGATAAGCGTGCTCAGCAAAATCAACAATAAAGCGCTGTCCAGTTTTATCTAAAGCGGGATGTTTAAAGTCGATTGTGAAGTCTAATTTAAACCCAAAGAATGGCTCTAGACGAGCTAGCTTATCCCCTTCACGAACCTCGACAGATTTCTTAATCACCATAAACTGTCTTGGAGCATCTTGTTCTATGATGCCAGCAGATTCAATTAAGAATAAAAAGGAGGCGGCACTGCCGTCCATAATCGGTACTTCTTCGCCATCTAATTCAATCAAAAGATTGTCCAGACCTAAGCCAGCACAGGCTGACAGTAAATGCTCAACAGTAGAAACTCGGACCCCATCTTTTTGTATCACTGAAGCTAAGCGGGTATCACATACTGCCAGTGCGGTAGCAGGAACTACCGACGGTTCTGGAGTGTCCATACGAACAAATTGAATCCCTGAATTTATTGGTGCAGGCTTAATCGAAATCGTCACCTTGCGACCAGAATGCAAACCAATGCCTACGGTCTTCACCGGAGTAGCAATGGTTCTTTGTTTCATCATGGTCTAATCTCTAAATTCAGGGGAATCAATTACAGTTTTTTTAAAATTGAGGCTGCATCGCTTACTTCAAACTTACCAGCAGCTTCACGATCTAGGCTTTTCACGACGCCATCTTCAATAATCATGGCATAACGATCTGAGCGCACACCTAAACCACGGGCCATTAAATCCAACTCCAAACCCATCTTTTTAGTGAACTCGCCACTGCCGTCACCCATCATACGAATTTTTTTGCCGACCTTTTGATCTCGTCCCCATGCACCCATCACAAATGGGTCATTCACAGAGATACACCAAATCTCATCCACTCCTTTTGCTTTGATTGCATCGAAGTGCTCAACATATCCAGGAACATGTTTAGCAGAGCAGGTTGGTGTGAATGCACCTGGCAAAGCAAAAATAACAATTTTTTTACCAGCAACTAATTTATCAACTTCAAAAGCATTAGGCCCTAAGGTGCAGCCCTCGCTCTCTTCATTCAAAAATTCATACAAAGTAGCGTTAGGTAGTTTTTGTCCAACAGCAATCATGACATCTCCAATAAGTAGTTGTTAGTTAGTATGCCAACGCAAGCGCGGGATTCGTCGTCCGGAGGGGCACCCGCGCTGGCATTTCGCAACTGTCTATTGTATTGAGCAGTCAATTAATCTGCTTGCTTACGTAAAAAGGCTGGAATCTCATAGTAATCAGCCCCTTTATCCAACATAGTCTTTGCTTGAGGAGAGCTATCTGCGCCCAAAGTCGGAGCAGGAGCTGCCTCACGGGAGCTACGGAAAACCCGTGGCAAATCATATTGGCTGTAATCAACACTACCGGCACCAGCTGATTGATCTGGCAAGGCAGATAAACCTCCAGCCATAGCAGCACTTGTACCTAAGATAGAGCCCATACCAACCTTACTCATGGCAGCAGAAGGACTAGCTGGGGCAAAACTATTGAGATCAGCCATAGTTGGCATTGCATCATTTGTACCAGTAGCCTGTCTCCAGACTACTTCTGGTTGATGAGCTTGACGTGCTTGTGGATTATTCAATCCAGTTGCAACAACTGTTACACGCAGAGCATCACCCAAGCTATCGTCGTATACCGTACCAAAAATAACGGTTGCATCATCAGCGGCATAACCACGAATAGCAGCCATCACTTCACGTGTTTCTGATAACTTCAATGAATGGCTTGCAGTTATGTTGACCAACACACCACGTGCACCTGATAAATCCACGCCTTCAAGTAATGGTGAGGCAACTGCAGCCTCTGCAGCTAAACGAGCGCGATCCATACCCGATACAGTTGCAGTACCCATCATGGCTTTACCTTGCTCGCCCATGACAGTTTTCACATCCTCAAAGTCAACGTTGATTAAACCTTGAACATTGATAATTTCTGCGATACCAGAAACAGCGTTATGCAACACATCATCTGCACAAGCAAAGGCCTTATCAAACTCAGCATCCTCGCCCATCACTTCAAACAACTTCTCATTTAGAACCACAATTAAAGAGTCTACATATGATTCAAGTTCAGAAGCACCTTGCTCTGCTACCTTTAAACGTTTCACACCCTCAAAGTCAAATGGCTTACTAATCACACCAACAGTGAGAATGCCCATTTCTTTTGCTACCTGTGCCACGATCGGGGCAGCACCGGTACCTGTACCGCCACCCATACCAGCAGTAATAAATACCATATGAGCCCCTTGCAATGCATCAGCTATACGCTCACGTGCTTCAATAGCCGAAGAGGCGCCAATCTCAGGTTTTGCACCGGCACCCAATCCGCTAGAGCCCAGTTGCAAATTCACAGATGCATCTGAACGCTGTAAAGCGCCAGCATCGGTGTTCATGCAAATAAACTCTACGCCACTCACTCCGCGACGGATCATATGCTGAACGGCATTACCGCCAGCGCCACCAACTCCAACCACTTTAATCATGGTTTTGCCAGCAGTATCTTGATCTAACATTTCAAATTCCATATACCCTCCTAGGTAATTAACTTACTACATTGACGACGACGAAAAAAACTTAAAAATTTCCTGCAAACCATTCCTTCATGCGCGAGATCACTCCTTGAAGCGCACCTGACTGAGAAACACGACGACCCCGCAATAACTGTGCTTGACCTTCCATCAATAAACCAATGCTGGTGGCGTAGCGGGGGCTACGTAAAACTTCATGTAAATGACCACGATATTCAGGAGTACCAATACGAGCAGGTCTTAAAAACACTTGTTCTGCTAACTCGACCATTCCAGGCATTAAAGAGGTGCCCCCAGTCAGCACAATTCCAGAAGAAACCATATCCTCATAGCCAGAGTCACGTACAACGCCTCTAACCAAAGTGAATAGCTCTTCAACACGAGGCTCGATTACCGCAGCTAATGCTTGCTTAGACATCGGGCGAGGCTCACGATCACCTACACCCGGAACATCAATCATTGCAATAGGATCGGCCATCTCTTGACGCGCGATCCCATGAGCAATTTTTAAGTCCTCTGCATCAATGGTTGGGGTACGCAATGCCATTGCAATATCATTAGTAATTTGATCGCCGGCAATCGGAATCACTGCAGTATGACGAATAGAGCCTTGACAATAAATCGCAATATCGGTGGTTCCTCCGCCAATATCGACTAAAACAACGCCGAGCTCTTTCTCATCATCAGTCAATACTGCCAAACTAGATGCCAAAGGCTGCAAAATTAAATCATTCACCTCTAAACCACAGCGACGCACACACTTCACAATATTTTGCGCAGCACTTACCGCACCAGTCACAATGTGCACCTTTACTTCTAAGCGAAGACCACTCATACCAATCGGCTCGCGGACATCCTCTTGGCCATCAATAATGAATTCTTGAACCAAGATGTGAAGAATCTGTTGATCCGTTGGAATATTGATTGCTTTAGCAGTTTCTAAAACGCGCTCTACATCGCCTTGACCAACCTCTTTATCTCGAATCGCAACCATGCCGCTCGAGTTAAAACTCACAATATGATTTCCAGCAATACCAGTAAAGACCTGAACAATCTGACGATCAGCCATTACCTCAGCCTCTTCTAGAGCTTTGTGAATAGACTGAACAGTTGCCTCAATATTGACAACAACGCCTTTCTTTAAACCCTTGGAGGCAGTCTGACCAACCCCCACGACGTTAAATTGACCATCAGGAGCTAATTCAGCAACCAAGGCAACCACCTTGGATGTACCAATATCTAAGCCGACCAATAGATCGCGATTATCTTTACTCATTCCGATTCCTCATTGCTTCTGCTCACTTTTTTTCCCATCAACATCATTCTTTTTTAGACTGGCAGCAGCTAAATGAACTGCAAAGCCATTCGCATATCGCAAGTCAACTGCATCAATGCGATTTCCCCACTTTTCTTGTACTTGTGGCCAATACTTAAATAGACGCGCTACACGTTCTTCCGTTAAGTTCTTGTCAGAACTCTCCTCATCACGCCCAAATTCCACCTTCATACCATTGGATAATTTGACATGCCAGGCATATCTTTCGGTCAGCGCTAAACTTTTTACTTCTACACCCCATGGCTTAAACCAAGCAGTAGCTTTGTCATAAAGGTTCATGACTTCTTTACTAGCATCAGCTGGTCCATAAAAATCAATCAGATGAACTTCATCACTAACTTCAGATACACGGCCTGCAAATAATTCGCCATAGGTATTCATCAAGGTATGGCTATCCGCCCCGCCCCATGTACCAAATGGCTTTTGTTCTTCAATACTGACTACTAAACCATTTGGCCAGACGCGGCGTACATTAGCGTGGCGCACCCAAGGCATACTTTCAAATCCGCGCTTGACGTCTTCTAAACGCACGCTAAAGAAATTTCCTTGAACGGTTTCTAGTACTTGCTGTTTCACAATCGGCTTATTAATGTGTTTTAGAGTTTGTCCAGCAACAGGTTCGATTTGAATTTGCTTCAGCACAAAGACAGGGCGCTGACTGAGCCATACCAAAATTCCGATCACCATCATTACTGCAAAACAACGCATTAAGAAACGGCTAAGGCTTTGCATTCGCCCCGGATGATTCCAAAGCGGAGACATGATGACGGAGAAGATATCTCCGAATCGGTCTAAAAGAGTGCTCATGCGCTAGCACCCTCCTTTTGCTGCATAGTTTGACTCAGTAACCACAACACCAAATCTGCATAAACCACACCCGCTGCTTTGGCTGCCATCGGCACTAATGAGTGTGATGTCATGCCCGGAGAAGTATTCATCTCCAGCAAATAGGGTTTACCAGTCCTCTGATCAAGCATTACATCAGCACGGCCCCAGGTACGGCATCCTAAAGCTTTGTAAGCCAATAAAGATAAAGTTTGAACTTGGGCATTCACTTCTGACGCAAGCTCAGTAGGGCAGAGATACTGGGTCTCATCTGAAAAATACTTATTGTGAAAATCGTAATTGGCTTGTGGTGGAATAATTTTGATTACTGGTAATGCCTCTGCCGTAGCACCCTGACCCACTAAAGGACAAGTTAATTCATCGCCAATAATGCAAGTCTCAGCAATCACCTTTTTATCAAGTCCTGCTGCCAATTGATAGGCGGCAGGCAACTCATCTACAGATTTCACTTTAGTTAAACCGAGTGATGATCCCTCATGTGCAGGTTTGACAATCAGTGGCAGGCCTAACTTTTTAACTACTGCAGACCAATCACTCGCTGGAGTCAGTTCTTCAAATTCAGGGGTAGATAAACCATTGCTGATCCAAATTTGTTTAGTTGCAATTTTGTCAATTGCTAAAGCCGAGGCTAAGACACCGCTACCGGTATAAGGAAGGTTGAGTAATTCTAATAAACCTTGAATCGTTCCATCTTCACCATATCGGCCATGCAGAGCAATAAATACCCTATCAAATTTTTCTTTGGCTAATTCTGTTGGGCACCTTAAGCCTGTATCAAAGGCATCAGCATCAACACCCTTAGCTCGTAATGCTTCTAAGACACCATTACCAGACATCAGTGAAATTTCTCTCTCACCAGAACGCCCGCCCAAAAGAACGCCGACCCTACCTAAAGATTTCACATCTAAATTGGCTAGCTGCGTCTGAACGCGCTGTCCCCAATCCATCAGTTGCTTAGACATGCTTTGCCTCCACCAGCGTATAGGGTAAAGTGGAAATAGAGCCTGCTCCCATCGCAATCAAGACATCGCCATCTTTTAAAACTTCACTTAGTTTTTCAGGCATCTCGCCAATATTGGCTGCAAATACCACAGCAGCAGAATCGAGTGCTGCCCTTGAGTTCTGATCTTCAGCAAGCGCAGCCCTCATGAGACTCTTACCATCAGCACCAGGAATTTTTGCCTCACCTGCTGGATAAACTTCAGTCAATACCAAAGCATCAAAATTTCTCAGCACTTGCACAAACTCGCCAAAACAATCACGCGTTCTGGTGAATCGATGCGGCTGGAATGCCAGTACTAAGCGACGGTTTGGAAATGCTCCTCTTGCAGCGGCTAAGGTAGCTGCCATCTCGACTGGGTGATGACCATAGTCATCAATTAATGTAAAGCTACCGCCAGCGATTAAGGCAATTTCGCCATGGCGCTGGAAGCGTCGACCTACCCCACCAAACTGAGATAAAGCCCTAGTAATAGCTTCATCACTCACGCCTAGCTCAGTCGCAATGCCAATTGCAGCTAAAGCATTTTGAACATTATGTAAGCCTGGCAAATTTAAAGTGATATTGAGTGGACCTGGCTTGTTACCATGTCGACGTACCGTCCGTCGCTCCACTGTGAAATGCATTTGCGTTCCATCGGCACGAATATTACTGGCACGAATATCTGCGTCATCTGATAATCCATAACGCAATATTGGCTGTGAAACAAAAGGGATAATGTCGCGGACATTAGCATCATCAATACATAGCACCGCTACTCCATAAAAAGGCATGCGCTGAATAAATTGCACAAATGCCTGCTTCAATCTAGCCATATCGTGCTGGTAGGTATCCATATGATCAGCGTCAATATTGGTGACCACTTCCATCGCTGGAAATAGCTGCAAAAATGATGCATCTGATTCATCCGCCTCTACCACAATGAAATCACCTTGCCCCAAGCGTGCATTAGCACCTGCAGAATTTAATTTGCCACCAATGACAAAAGTTGGATCTAAACCGCCTTCAGCCAATACTGACGCAACCAAACTAGTCGTTGTGGTCTTGCCATGCGTTCCCGCAATCGCAATTCCTTGTTTTAAGCGCATCAACTCGCCCAGCATGACAGCGCGCTGAATGACCGGAATTTTTGCTGCTCGTGCTGCTAATACTTCTGGGTTATTTCCAGCTACAGCAGTTGATATCACGACAGCTTCTGCTGTTCCAATATTTTTTGGGTCATGCCCAACATGGATAACAGCGCCTAATTCACTAAGACGCTTAGTAGTGGCACTTTCAGCTAAATCTGATCCAGAAACTTGGTAGCCCAAATTCAACAGGACCTCTGCGATACCACTCATGCCTGCACCACCAATGCCGACAAAATGAATTTGCTGAACGATATGCTTCATACGCCCACTCCTGCACAATTTGCACACACTTCAGCGACTCGTTGAGTCGCGTGCGGCTTAGATAAAGCATGAGCACGCAAAGCCATCGCTTTGAGATCAGAGCGATTGATATTTTGAATCATTAATGCCAAATCCTGAGCATTGAGCAATGGCTGCGGTAACAATATTGCGGCATCTGCATCCGACAAAAATTTTGCATTAGCAGTTTGATGATCATCAATCGCATATGGAAATGGCACTAAACAAGATGCAACACCACAGGCAGCCAACTCAGAAACAGTCATTGCCCCTGAGCGACAAATGACCAAATCTGCTTGAGCATATGCCGCTGGCATATCATCAATAAAAGAGCGAATATCCGCCGTAACACCCAACTGCTCATAACGAACTTGTAATTCCGCCAAATGCTTATCGCCTGCCTGGTGGATTATCTTGGGCCGATCTTTTATAGGAATCAATGCCAAAGCTGCTGGAATGTTTTCATTTAAAGCTGCAGCACCCAAACTTCCACCTACAACTAAAATCGATAAGGGGCCTTGCCGTTCTTCGTAACGTAATGCTGGCAAAGGGACACGGTCAAACTCTTCACGTATTGGGTTGCCAACCCACTCTGCAGAGTTGATCGTGTCTGGAAATCCTGTTAATACTCGCATCGCAATTTTGGCGAGAGCACGATTTGCACTACCTGCAACTGAATTAGATTCGTGTAAAACCAATGGGCGCTTTAATAATTTAGTGACCAAGCCGCCAGGGAAAGTAATATAGCCGCCCATACCCAAAACCACGCTTGGTTTAAGGCGACGCATAATTTTCCAACTTT
>JBILYO010000004.1:0-29359 GCA_044377685.1 Polynucleobacter sp.
ATTCCCCACTGCTGCCTCCCGTAGGAGTCTGGGCCGTGTCTCAGTCCCAGTGTGGCTGATCGTCCTCTCAGACCAGCTACTGATCGTCGCCTTGGTGGGCTTTTACCCCACCAACAAGCTAATCAGGCATCGGCCGCTCTAATCGCGCGAGGTCTTTCGATCCCCCGCTTTCCCCCTCAGGGCGTATGCGGTATTAGCACAGCTTTCGCTGCGTTATCCCCCACGATAAGGTACGTTCCGATGTATTACTCACCCGTTCGCCACTCGCCACCAGGTGCAAGCACCCGTGCTGCCGTTCGACTTGCATGTGTAAGGCATGCCGCCAGCGTTCAATCTGAGCCAGGATCAAACTCTTCAGTTCAATTCCTGTGATCCTTGCGGATCGTCGCACTCATTCAAGAAATTGACTTGGTAATAAAACCAAATCTTTTTACTGTCTATGAGTACTATTTGTTTACATCTGTCCCGAAGGACTGGATGCTTTCGCCTAGTACCCACATTTATCGGTTGACTAATTTTTAAAGAGGGGCTGAATCGTTTTTCAAAAACATTCAGCGAAGAGGTGAGACTATGACATAGATAAATATGGTTGTCAACACCTTTCGTAGTCTTTTTCCTAAAAAAGGGGAGTTTTTTCTTTCTTTAAAAAAACCCAATCAAATCAAGGGGTCGTTTTCAAAAAATATTGAAATTTTTCACAAATTTAGCCTAGGGAAGGGCTAGATCTGAGGCCCTAAAGTGAGCTTTATGGTGCCCTGTAATGATATTAGGGAAAACCCTTAAATACTGCTAATATATTGCTATGCACAATAAATTAGCGAATGATCACTTACCCATTACACCTTATGCGACACGAAAGGCTGTTCCTGTTCGCGAACTTCATGCTGGGAACAGGGATAAAATCCTCAGTCATTTATTGCAGTTAAATAATGAAGATCGTCGCCTTCGATTTGGGACCCAAACCCCTGATGAGGTAATTGCTCTATACGTTGAGCATCTAAATTTCAACAAAGACACGATTTTTGGCATTTTTAATGCCGAGCTTAATCTCGTTGGAATGGCGCATTTGGCTTATTTACCCGAGGCTGAAGGATGGCCACGCGCTGCAGAGTTTGGTGTTTCCGTATTGCTAGAAGCGCGCGCTCAAGGCCTTGGCACGGCTCTCTTGAAACGCTCCGCAGTGCACTCACGCAATACTCGCATTGAAACGTTATATGTTCATTGCCTAGTAAGTAACAAGGCAATGCTGCATTTAGCTCAAAAGGCAGACATGCTGGTTGAATATGCTTATGGTGATGCCGATGCCTATCTGAAACTCTCACCAGCGAGTCCCGCAACGATTGTGGAAGAAGCGGCTAATGAGCAATGGGCCGATTTGGACTATGCAATGAAATCTAAGCTCAAACAATCTAAGCAAACATGGTGGTGGTTCTTAGGTAGACCCAAGCTAGCAATTTAATTCGGGCTTGGTGCGCCGCGGAGTATCCAGCCAGCCAAGAGAGAGACATCAGCATCACTTAACTTTGCATTAGCAGGCATGGGAACTACGCCCCATGACCCTGCACCACCTTTCAAAATTTTATTTTTTAAAAAAATCTGTGCGTTGGAATCATTTTTATACTTGAGTGCGACAGCCTCAAAGCTTGGACCAACAATTTTTTTATTAATTGCGTGACAACCTAAACAAGCATTTTGCTTTGCGATCGCAAGCGCTTTTTGATCGTTATTTGCCGCGTGAGCAGTTTGCAAGTTAAAAAATAAAATCAGAAAATAAAAGATTATTTTTACTAATCGCCGCAACACGCTTACCCAAGCCCTTTGACAAATTATTGAAATTTAGGAGGGCTTACAGGCTGCGATTCATCCGCTTTACCAGCTTTTTCTAAGCGCGTTTTTTCTCCATCAGAAATGATGTCAAAGTATGCATAAACGTCTTTCACACCATTGGTATTACTAGCAATTTTTTTCGCGAGATCTGCTTCACTTTGGGTCAAGATGCCTATTAAATAAATGCTACTTCCCTCAGCAGTAATGACCATAGAGTTAGATGGGAGTTGTTGAGTAAAGATCATTTGTGTTTTGATCTTCGACTCTAGGTAAGCATCATTAGCACGCGTGGTGTAGGAGCTATTTGGGCCAATGATTAATTCATTAAATACTGAGCGTACATTCTTCATGCCTTTAGCATATGACTCGGCATCCCTTTTAATGGCTGCCGTTTTTGCCTCGCCAGTTAGCAACACTTTCTGATTGAATGAGGTGACATTGATATGAGCGTTGTCCCCAAACTTTTGATCAAATGCGCCGGATGCTTGAAGCTCAATCCCCTTGTCAATTGCTTGTACTCCTGGTGAACGACGATCTGCCATGACTGTTGCTGTAGCAGCAACGCCAGTCACTGCAATAACGCCACATGCAGATAGTTGTGATGCCACAATAATGGCAATCAATAATTTACTGAGGGTTTGAAGTTGCATTTGAACGCTTTCTAAAATTAATCAAGCAAAAGATGGTCAACACCATCACATAATCCGTGAAGTAAAACTAAATGGGTTTCTTGAATACGTGCGGTCCGATTCGATGGCACGCAAAGATGAATATCATTAACCTCTAATAGGCTGGCGATTTTTCCACCACCGTTACCAGTCAACGCAATAATGTTGAGGCCTATTTTTTTGGCCGCCTCAATCGCTTTAACTACGTTCTTAGAATTTCCAGATGTAGAAATTCCTAGCAGAATGTCGCCTTTTTTTCCGAGCCCACGCACTTGCTTGCTAAATACTTCGTCATAGCTGTAATCATTTCCAACCGCAGTAAGAATGGATGTATCAGTAGTTAAAGCAATCGCTGCCAATTCTTGGCGCTCTCTTTCAAAACGCCCAATGAGTTCAGCGGCAAAATGCTGGGCGTCTGCAGCTGAACCACCATTGCCGCAGGCCATTACTTTGCCACCACTTCGCAAGCAATCAACTATAGCGACCACGGCCTGAGCAACTGACTCTGGGAGCACTTTTTCAGCCTCTTGCTTAACCGCAATACTGTCTAAAAAATGTTGGGACGCCCTCTGACGCAACCGTTCAATTGTATTTTTATCCATAGCAATATTATGCGCCAAAGGCTAAAGATGTATAGATGTCACCAAGATAAACAAAAAGCAACGTATCCTCTTACTTATTGATCACTCTCACATGCAAAATACCCCTATGGACGCTGGCGCATTTGAATTTTTAAAGCAGCAGGATTTACCAGCCGGGGCACTTTATATGGTTGCAACGCCCATTGGCAATTTAGGAGACATCACATTGCGTGCGCTGCATATTCTGAATGCTGTTGATGGCATTGCCTGTGAAGACAAACGACATAGCGCAGCACTCTTGCAGCAATTTGGAATTCATAAAAAATGTATTGCATTGCACGAACACAATGAGATTGTGGGCGCTCAAAATATCATTCAACATCTTGCTAATAATGAACGCTGGGCCTATATCTCTGATGCAGGTACACCCGGGGTCTCAGATCCTGGCGCCAGATTAGTCAACGAGGTCGAGAAAGCCGGCTACCGGATCATCCCAATCCCCGGAGCAAGTGCAGTTGCCGCTGCCATTTCTGCTTCTGGCTCTGTGATGCTGAATTCAGAAGGGCGATTTCAGTTTCTAGGGTTTTGGCCTAATAAAATAAAAGAGCGTGATGCGCTTTTGAACGATATAAGTAGTAGCAAAAAAACCAGCATTTTTTTTGAATCTCCACATCATATTTATGAAACGCTCGTATTACTCGCCAACCATCTAGAGCCTGATCGCAAGATATTACTTGGTCGCGAGCTTACGAAAAAATTTGAGCAAATCGTCGCGCTTGATGTGAAACAAATCATGCAGTGGCTAGAAAATGCAGAAAGCTTAAAGGGCGAGTTTGTGATTCTCGTAGCAGGGCGCCAAGCCAGTGCTGATGAGGCTCCAGGGCATGCGCAACTTCTAAAATGGGCAGATGCCCTAAGCCCTTATTTGGGTAGCAAGGAAATTGCAGCGGTTCTTTCACAAGCATTAGGCCTATCAAAGAAAGAAGCCTATCAAGCGGCCTTAGATATCAAAAATAGCCGCGTCAATGAAAAATAAAAAAGCTGGCATAAAGCCAGCTTGATCAATTCAGGTGTTGATGATTATTTTGTGGGCTCTGGTGCCTTTGGTTCGGCTAACTTTCCACCAGCGGAATTGGCCAAATACACCACTGCGCGACCTAATTCGTAATCGCTGATATCTGTGGGACTTGCGCCACCACGTGCAGGCATTGCGCCTTTGCCCTTCAATACTGCAGTCAATAGACCATCGTAGCCTTTACTTAAGCGCGCAGTCCATGCAGCAGAATCACCAAATTTTGGTGCGCCTGCAGCGCCTGATGTATGGCATGAAGCACAAACAGCTTTATATACCTGCTCACCTGTTTGCAATACACGTGGGGCACTGGCATCTTTAAAATTGAGTTGACCAACCGGTTTAATTAGTTGATCACTTGACTGCGAAGAGTCCTCACGTTTACCGTTATTTACAAACACCATCAACAATAAAATAATAATCAGGGGCACAAAAAAGCTGGCAAACACCATGATGATGAGTTGTTTTGGGTTCTTAATTAGATTTCCGTGCTCGTTGCTCATAGGAATGTATTGGGGGGGTTAGTTGGTTTTGCCGTGATTATAACTAGAGCGTAGGGTTATAGGCACTTACAATAGCGTTATATCCGTTTTTAAGATGGCGCCCGTAGCTCAGTGGATAGAGTATTGGCCTCCGAAGCCAAGGGTCGCAGGTTCGATTCCTGCCGGGCGCACCAAAACAGTAGGGGATTTTGACCTACATCATGCGAAAAATCATGAAAACCGCTATCATTTGCATCTAAATTATTGATTATTATCGTGTCTACTCATCTAAATTCCGCGCTTTCAGAGCCATCCTTAACTAATCCTTTGCACCCAGAGGCGCCTTTACCGCACCGTAAAATTATTCGGGGCTGGCTAATTCCTATGGCGCAAGGAGAAACTGGGCGCGCAATCATGTTGCTGATGTTTGATGCTGCCTTATGGCTCGGCTGTATTGCTGGCACTATTTTTGTTGAGAGCATTTTGCTCAAAATTCTTTTTGGGCTTGTAGCAGGATTTGTTACTGGTCGAATTTTTATTCTGGGTCATGATGCTTGCCATCAAAGCTTTACACCTAACCGCGAGCTGAACAAAGTTTTAGGTCGTATTGCGTTCTTGCCATCACTTACCCCCTATAGCCTTTGGGATGTTGGTCATAATGTGGTCCATCATGGGCAAACCAATTTAAAAGGCTTTGACTTCGTTTGGGCGCCCTTATCTAAAACAGAATTCGATGCGCTACCTGCATGGCGCAAGGCTCTAGAGCGCCTTTACCGTAGCGGCTGGGGTCCTGTTTTCTACTACCTAATAGAGATCTGGTGGATGCGCGAGTATTTCCCTAATGCCAAGAACAAACCTGGTGATCGCCCAGTTTTCTTAAAAGATAACTTATTGGTTACTGGATTTGCCATTATTTGGATTGGCTGCTTAATTGCTGGCGCAATCGCCACTGGGCAGTCTATTTGGCTAGGCTTGATTACTGGCTTTGTCATACCCTTCCTCTTTTGGAACGGTATGATTGGCTTTGTAGTCTACGTTCACCATACCCACCCATCAGTTTCTTGGTATGACAAAAAGTCTGAGTGGCTCAGGGCTCAGCCTTTTGTGTCCACCACAGTCCACCTCACTTTTAACTGGATTTGGGGCTCATTAATGCACCACATCATGGAGCATACTGCCCATCACGTGGACATGAGCGTACCCCTGTATCGCCTCCAAGAAGCCCAGACAACCCTGGAAACGATCCTTCCTGGGCGTATTTTTGTGCAAAAGTTCTCATGGGGCTGGTATTTCGATACTGCCCGCAAATGCAAGCTTTATGACTTTGAGAACAAGGCCTGGCTTGATTTTGACGGTAATAAGACGGCCGAATCGGTCCGAGTCGTGCTTAGCCCAGCCCCAGTGGGACAAAACGGGTAAAATAGATCCTCTGTATAAGATTTGCCTTACCCGGATTACCCATGACTACTTCGACTCCTGCTGCTACCCAAGATACCTCCCAGAGCCTTAAATTTTGCTCTTCTTGCAGTCGCGAAAAGCGACTAGAAGGCGGAACATGGATTCCAACAAGCAATCGCAAGCAACGTTGGATTTGCGCAAGCTGTTTATATAACCGTACGCACCGTACTGGTTCCGCAAAACCCTAATCTCTAGTTTCGCTGCTTTAAATTCTTTGGCGAATATATTTAGGCGCCATCTCCAATAGAAGGATTTGTTTTGCGTTATACGCCAAACTAGACATGGGGCCATCTCAAGGAACAAATTGCACATCATCACTAAGCGGCCATGGATTTTTCTTAATGGCATCAATCAACTTGCGGCTGAGCATAAAATATTCCCAAAGGATAAACAATGAACACCCAAGATACTTTTAAATTTGCAGAAACTCACGAATGGGCCGATCTTGAAGCTGATGGCTTGGTATGGGTTGGTGTTAGTAATCATGCTCAAGAAGCTCTGGGGGATGTGATGTTCTTTCAAGCGCCCAAAATTGGACAGCAAGTTAAGCAGGGTGAGGCAATAGCGGTCATTGAGTCTATGAAGGCAGCAAGCGATATTCATGCGCCAGTGAGCGGCGAGATTGTTGCCCTCAACGAAGAGCTAGAAGCCGCCCCAGAATTGGTTAATGAAAAACCATATGAAGTTTGGCTTTTTAAAATCAAGCCTAATTCTGAAGAAGCGCTCTTAGCAGAACTAAAACAATTAATGGGCATTGATCAATACAAGGCTAGCGCGGGCGCCTAAAGATCAATTTATTAAATCGAAATGGGGTCACGCTCAATCAACCAGCGAATATTTTCACCCTTACTGATTCGCCCCTGAGAGTGGCTGCGCAAGTCTTGATCGATTGCCCCTAATATTTCTTGAAGTTGTCTTCGATCGCCTGACTCAATAAGAAGTTGAGCGCGCTCTGTACCTGCTACACGCATGACCGCTTTGGGTACCGGATCATAGACCTTGAGGCCCTTGTCTATAAGGCCCTTGCTCATTAACCGGCCCTTCAATGCGCCTAAGTACTGAATTGCTTTCTCAAGATTTTTTGCATCTGCATGTACCAATCCTTGATATGAAAAAGGCGGTAATTTCGCCTCATCTCTTTCATTGGCGGTATACGACAGAAAACCATCCACATCGTGCCGTAGCAAATATTGAAACACTGCAGCCTGTGGATATTGGGTTTCAATATAAATATCACCACCAGCCTGCCCCTCAGTTCCCGCCCTCCCTGCGCGACCGGCCACCTGAACTAATTGTGCAAATAATCTTTCAGGCGCCCGAAAGTCTTGTGAGAATAATCTGCTATCTGCATCCAATACGGCGACTAAACCAATATTTTGATAGTCGTGGCCTTTGGCAATCATTTGCGTTCCCACCACTAAATCTACATTGCCAGCATGAATTTCCTGAAATAGCTCTTCTGCGCCTTTGCTCTTTTTGCTGGAATCGGTATCTATCCTTAACACTCGTGCTTTTGGCCACAATACTTCAATGGCATCTTCAATTTTTTGCGTACCTTGACCCAAAGCCTTGAGGTCGGCATTGCCACAGTCAGGACAATGCTCTGGGATAGGCTTAACTAGGCCGCAGTGATGGCAGCTTAACGCCGGCTTCCTGCTCAGCGCGCCCGCCTTATGCATCACCATATATGAACTGCACTGCTGACACTTTGACATCCAAGCACATGCATTGCAACTTAATACTGGTGCATATCCTCTTCGGTTAATCAACACGAGACTTTGTTTTTTATTCTCTAAATTTTTACTAATGGCATGAAAAAGATTTTTACTGATTGGACTTTTGCCCTCAGGCCTTCCAACATCGCCAGGGCTAAACTGATTTTGAGGATCTCGCGTATTGATTAAATGGACATTGGGCAAGCTTGCTCCTTGCGCACGCTGATCCAAACGAATATATTCATAACGTCCGGCTTTTGCCGCCATCCATGTCTCTAGGGAAGGTGTTGCTGATGAAAGCAGTATGGGGGCCTTTACATCATGTGCGCGCCAGATAGCTAAATCCCTTGCAGAGTATCGAATGCCATCCTGCTGTTTATAAGATGGGTCATGCTCTTCATCAACCACAATCGCTTTTAAGTTTGGCATGGGCGTTAGTGCGGCCAACCTAGTCCCTAAAATGATTTGGGCCCTACCTGTCATTGCCTCATACCATGCAACGCCTCTTTGTTTCTCCGGGATTGCGCTGTGAAGTACTGCCATCACTTTATTTGGAAAATATGCCCTAACTCTACGTTCGAGCTGAGGTGTTAAATTAATTTCAGGAACAAGAATTAATACCTGCGCCTCTTTATCTTGCAAGATTGAGCTAAGCCAATTTAAAAATACTGCGGTCTTTCCGCTACCGGTTTGTCCCTGCAACAAAATTGCTTTGAATTTTTTTTCTAAGATGCAATGACGTAAAGCATCTAATGCCTGCTGCTGCTCTGCATTGAATTGGGCCTCCGTAATGAGTCCTTCACTTTTTCCTTCCTGATCTTTTTTTTCTTTTTTCTTTTCTGCTGTCGCTATTTTTTTAGGGATTTTTTCCCAATCTATTGGCTTTTTCCACATTTGTGGAATAGTGGGAAGGATGGTTTCTCCAAGACCATGTATGTAGTACTGGCTGGCAAAATTCATAAGCCTTAGTGCTGCGGGATCTAAAGGTGGCAGGGGTGCTATTGCCTTCACTTCTTTTAATTTATCGATATCTAATTCGGAGTGATCGCTTACTTTAATAATCACCCCTATGATGCTTGAGCGCCCAAAAGGGATCTCAACAACTTGGCCAATAAATGGGTCTTGGCCTAACTTTTGCACATCCCACAAGTAATCAAAGCCCTGGGCTAAGGGCTTATCAATGACTACTTGGACCACGATTGGGGTGGGCATTTTCTACTTCAGTTTTCTATTTAGCTTGTGGATAAGTCTGTGGATATCATTGAATGCTTCTGATTTATAAGTAAATTTACCAGCTATCCATTTTTGCACTCTTTTCGAGCTTTTTATAAATAATTCAAAAAATTCAATGACTTATGATCATTTTCGAAAGTTAATGATCATATTTATTGCCAATCTCACTGAATTATCATTTCTGAGGCTAACTGTGTATAACTTTTTGCAATTATCAGAATTCAAGTTAGCAAGTACTCTGTATTACTGCCTAGATCTAAGAGCCTTGGAGCGATTAATCACCGTTTCAGCCAAAACAGAAACACTTTCAGGCGGGGTGAATTGAGAGATCCCATGCCCCAAATTAAATACGTGCCCATCTAGAGGATGAAGGCCGGGCTTTAGCGCTGGGGCACCTGCTAAGTCTTCTAGGAGCAGGTTGGCTTGCTGAGCAATCTCGCTTGGTTCAGAAAACAGAATAAGCGGGTCAAGGTTGCCCTGTAATGCTAAAGGCTTATTCAGGGCAAGCAATTGTTTGCGGGCACGACTAAGGGACATGGTCCAGTCAATTGCAATGACATCCGCGCCGGCTTGCGCCATATCATTTAACCAAATACCGCCACCCTTTGTGAACATGATGATGGGAACTTTTCGTCCTTCATGCTCGCGGGGCAATAAGGTAATTACTTTTTGCATAGATGCTAAAGACATCTTTTGATACCAGACGTCTGGCAACATGCCGCCCCAGGTATCAAAAATCATGAGTGCTTGAGCACCTGCCTTTAGCTGCTCTGTTAAATAAGCAGCAACCGATTGTGCGTTGATATCCAAAATATGTTGCAACAAATCTGGTCGACTAAACATCATGGTTTTAGCATGACGAAAATCATCTGAACTAGAGCCATCAATCATGTAGCACGCCAAGGTCCACGGACTTCCAGAAAAACCAATCAGAGGAACACGTTGCTTACCATTCTGTATTAATGCTTTGCGAATCTCTGACACAGCATCAAATACGTATTGCAACTGATCCATATCTGCTACACGTAGTTTTTTAACTGCCTCTTCAGTGCGAAGAGGGTGATCAAAGCTCGGGCCTTCGCCTGCAGTAAATTTGAGGCCCAATCCCATTGCATCAGGAATCGTCAAAATATCGGAAAACAAAATCGCCGCATCCAATGGATAGCGATCCAAAGGCTGAAGGGTTACTTCAGTTGCGTAGGCAGGATTTTTTGCAAGCCCCAGAAAACTTCCGGCCTTAGCTCGTGTGGCATTGTATTCAGGGAGGTATCGGCCGGCTTGACGCATGAGCCAAAGGGGTGTTTGATCAACCGCCTCGCCCAAGCAGGCCTTTAAAAACCGATCATTTAAGAGCATTGAGATCGCTGGAGATTATTTTTTACGACGGAAACGGGCAATTGCAGCCAATTGTGCAGCAGCCATTGCAAACTCAGATTGGGCTAATGCTAAATCAAATTCAGTGCCACGATTATGCATGGCTTCCTCTGCACGTTTTTTAGCTTCCAGCGCTTTTGCCTCATCAAGATCATGTCCACGAATAGCAGTGTCGGCCAATACAGTGACGCGATCCGGCTGAACCTCTAAGTAGCCACCAGCAACGAACACAAACTCTTCATCTCCATCTGCCTTTTCAATACGAACAGAACCAGGGCGAATACGTGTAATTAATGGAGTGTGGCCATGCAAGATACCAAGCTCACCACTTTCGCCTGGGAGAGCAACAAACTTAGCTTCCCCGCTAAAAATAGACCGCTCGGCACTAACTACGTCGACATGTATGTTTGCCATGATTTCCCTAGATGAATTCGATTAAAGCTTCTTGGCTTTCTCGATGGCTTCATCAATTGAACCCACCATATAGAATGCTTGCTCTGGCAAATGATCCAACTCACCGCTACAAATCATTTTGAATCCGCGGATGGTTTCTTTCAATGGCACATACTTACCCGGTGAGCCAGTAAATACTTCAGCAACGTGGAAAGGCTGTGATAAGAAACGCTGAATCTTACGAGCGCGTGACACAGCCAATTTGTCTTCTGGAGACAATTCATCCATACCCAAAATTGCAATGATGTCGCGTAATTCTTTGTAACGCTGCAATGTCATCTGCACTTCACGAGCTACGTCATAGTGCTCTTGTCCAACTACTTGTGGATCGAGCTGACGGCTGGTGGAGTCCAGCGGATCAACTGCTGGGTAAATACCCAAAGCAGCAATGTCACGTGACAACACAACCGTGGAGTCTAGGTGCAAAAAGGTTGTCGCTGGCGATGGATCGGTCAAGTCATCCGCAGGAACATAAACGGCCTGAATAGAGGTCACAGAACCCGTCTTCGTTGAAGTAATACGCTCTTGCAGCTTACCCATCTCCTCAGCCAAAGTAGGCTGATAACCCACAGCGGAAGGCATACGGCCAAGCAATGCCGAAACTTCGGTACCTGCTAATGTATAACGATAGATGTTATCAACGAAGAACAAAATATCACGGCCTTCGTCGCGGAATGCTTCAGCCATTGTCAAGCCAGTCAATGCAACACGTAAACGGTTACCTGGAGGCTCATTCATCTGACCAAACACCATTGCCACTTTATCGACAACGTTTGATTCTTTCATCTCGTGATAGAAGTCGTTACCCTCACGAGTACGCTCACCAACTCCGGCAAACACCGACAAACCGGCGTGTTGCTTAGCAATGTTGTTAATCAATTCCATCATGTTCACGGTCTTACCAACACCCGCACCGCCGAACAAGCCAACCTTACCGCCCTTAGCAAATGGGCAAACCAAATCAATCACCTTAATACCGGTTTCGAGCAAGTCAACAGAAGGTGAGAGCTCGTCAAACTTCGGGGCTGGCTGGTGAATAGCGCGACGCTCTTCAGTGGCAATCGGGCCCGCGTCATCAATTGGGCGACCCAAAACGTCCATGATGCGGCCTAGAGTAGCTGGGCCCACCGGAACAGAAATTGGCTTGCCAGTAGATTTCACTTCCATGCCGCGACGCAAACCATCGCTTGCACCCATGGCAATTGCGCGCACTACGCCGTCACCAATTTGTTGCTGAACTTCAAAGGTCAAGCCTTTTTCAGCAAATGACTTTTCGCCACTATCAACCAATGTCAGCGCATCATAGATGCTTGGCATTTTGTCGCGTGGGAACTGAATGTCCACCACTGGACCGATACATTGCACGATATTTCCGTTACTCATCGCATTTCTCCGCTTTTAATTCCTGAATTCTGTCGTATTCCCAAATGCTGACCGCTTAAACAGCAGCCGCTCCGCCAACAATTTCTGACAGCTCTTTAGTAATAGCAGCTTGTCGTGTTTTGTTGTACTCCAATTGCAATTCACCGATCACGTTCTTTGCGTTATCTGAGGCGGCCTTCATTGAGACCATGCGAGCAGATTGCTCAGAAGCCATATTTTCGGCAACAGCTTGATAGATCATTGCTTCAACATAACGCTTTAATAAACCATTCAAAATAGACTCAGCATCTGGTTCGTAGATGTAATCCCAAGATGGCCCTGATTTGTCTTCAGGCGTCAGCTGTGCTGGCTCCAAAGGCAAAAGCTTTTCTAAAACAGGTTCTTGCTTCATTGCATTCACAAAGCGGGTGTATGCCAAATAAACGGCATCAATCTCACCGCGCTCAAATGCCTCTAACTGGGCAGTAATTGCACCAATCAAAACATCCAAATGCGGCGTATCACCAATTTGGATTGTTTGAGAAATGAGTTTTGCTTTTGAGCGATTCAAAAACTGCAGGCCTTTTGAGCCAATTGCGGTATAGACAATCTCAATATTTTTTTCCTGAAAATCGCGCACTTGGTTTGTAGCCAGACGCAAGACGTTGGTATTTAAACCGCCGCACAAGCCCTTATCTGTTGTAACCAAAATGGTGCCGGCTTTCTTGACTTCACGAGTTGCCATGTAAGCAGGGCGAAACTCAGGATTAGCCTTAGAAAGATTGGCAACAATTTCACGAATTTTTTCAGCATATGGGCGCGCATTACGCATGCGCTCCTGGGCGCGACGCATCTTGGATGCGGCGACCATTTCCATTGCCTTCGTGATCTTGCGCGTGTTTTGCACGCTCTTGATCTTGGATCGTATCTCTTTTGTGCTTGCCATGATGTATGCGAGCCCTCTTAGAAAGAGGCTGAGCGCTTGTAATCCTCAATTGCATTCCGCAAAGCAGCCTCGTCATCCTTGCTAAGATCTTTGGTTTCTTCAATACGGCCAACTAAATCAGCGTATTTAGATTTCAAATGATCTTGTAAGCCTTTTTCAAATGCCAATACATGCTTCACTTCAAGATCATCGAAGTAGCCATTATTCATTGCATAAAGCGAGACAGCCATTTCCCAAACCTGCAAAGGCTTGTATTGGGCCTGTTTGCACAACTCTGTAACACGCTTACCGCGCTCGAGTTGCTTACGAGTTGCATCATCAAGATCAGAAGCAAATTGAGCAAATGCGGCTAATTCACGATACTGCGCCAAGTCAGTACGAATACCGCCGGACAGTTTCTTGATAACCTTAGTTTGTGCAGCACCACCAACGCGGGAAACAGAAATACCAGCGTTAATCGCAGGGCGCACACCCGCATTGAACAAGTCGGTTTCCAAGAAGATTTGACCGTCAGTAATCGAAATCACGTTGGTTGGAACGAATGCAGAAACGTCACCAGCCTGAGTTTCAATAATTGGTAATGCTGTTAAAGAGCCTGTCTTACCTTTTACTGCGCCGCTGGTGAACTTCTCTACATACTCTGCATTTACACGAGCAGCGCGCTCGAGCAAGCGTGAGTGGAGATAGAACACGTCGCCAGGATAAGCTTCGCGGCCTGGTGGGCGGCGGAGCAACAAGGAAATTTGACGATAAGCAACTGCTTGCTTGGTCAAGTCATCATAAACAATCAAAGCATCTTCGCCACGATCGCGGAAGTATTCGCCCATGGTGCAACCTGCATATGCAGAGAGGTACTGCATTGCTGCAGACTCCGAAGCGCTTGCTGCAACCACCACGGTGTACTCCATCGCGCCCAACTCAGTGAGTTTACGAACAACGTTAGCAATCGTAGAAGCTTTTTGACCAATAGCAACGTAAACGCAATAAACGCCTTTACCTTTTTGATTAATGATCGCATCAACCGCAACAGCAGTCTTACCGGTTTGACGGTCGCCAATGATCAACTCACGCTGACCACGTCCAATTGGAACCATTGCATCAATCGCCTTTAAGCCCGTTTGCAGTGGCTGACTAACAGATTGACGTGCGATAACGCCTGGAGCTACTTTTTCAATAAAGTCAGTTAACTTAGTATTGATTGGGCCTTTGCCATCAATGGGCTGACCTAGCGCATTTACGACGCGGCCGAGCAACTCTGGGCCAACTGGAACTTCTAAAATACGGCCCGTACATTTAACTGGGTCGCCTTCTTTAATATGGGTGTACTCACCCAACACTACGGCACCAACAGAATCACGCTCAAGGTTTAAAGCGAGGCCGATGGTGTTGTTAGGGAACTCCAACATCTCGCCCTGCATCACACCAGATAGGCCATGTACGCGGCAAATACCGTCGGTCACTGAAATCACAGTACCCTCATTGCGTGATTGAGTATCAACACCCAATTCGCTAATTCGGCTTTTAATCAGTTCGCTGATCTCGGAAGGATTGAGTTGCATTACTTACTCCTGGGTCTTATTTCGTATGTTCTTAATAGGGATAACTTATGCGCCAAGACTTGCTTGCATTTGAGCTAATCGTGCCTTAACTGAACTATCCATTACCTCATCACCAACTTGAATGCGAACACCGCCAATCAAAGCTGGATCAATTTGAATAGTTGGGCGTAATTCTTTACCCCCAAAGCGCTTCTTCAAACTTGACAACAAATCATTTAGCGCAGAACCCTCTATGGGGAATGCGCTGGTAATCATTACTTCTGCTGCACCTTCACTCTTGTTCTTCATTGCTTCAAATTGAGAGGCAATTTCAGGCACGGCTGCCAAACGATGATTTTGATTCACAAGACTTAAAAAGCTCGAGACTTTACCATCTAGCTTTGTCTTCACCATGCCAGAGAGAAGCTTGGTCAAATCATCCGCAGAAACCTTTGGATTATTAGACAAACCAGCAATTTCTGGTAATGCAGCTAGCTGAGCTAACTCATTGAGTTGCTCCAACATGGAGGCAAACTCAGCAGACTTAGCGCTTTGAAAAAGTGCTTCAGCATAAGGGCGTGCAATCGTGGCTAACTCAGCCATATCAAAGCTCTGCCTTAAGTTGATCAAGCAATGCGCCGTGAGCTTTTGCATCAACTTCCCGGCGCAAAATTTGCTCAGCACCTTTAACAGCTAAAACAGCTACTTCGGCGCGCAAAACTTCACGCGCACGAGTAACTTGCTGGTCCGCATCTTCTTTTGCTTGAGAAATAATACGGGCGGCTTCAGCCTGGGCATTTGTGCGAATTTCGTCGGCAGACATTTGCGCACGTTTTTCAGCCTCTGCTACACGCTGCACGCCTTCTTGACGTGCCCTTGAGAGCTCTTGCTCGGCCGCATTATTTGCGAGTGCTAATTCTTCTTTTCCACGCTCGGCCGCAGCCAAACCATCGGCAATTTTGCTTGAACGCTCATCTAATGCCTTTACTAATGGAGGCCACACAAAACGTGCAACCACCCACCATAAGACAAAAAAGACGATCATTTGCGCGAATAGGGTCGCGTTCAGATTCACGATATTCCTTTCAGTATTGTTGAGAACGGTTGGATGAACAACTGGTCATCCACGCCAAAACAATTACTTAATAACTGCGAGCAGTGGGTTTGCAAAAGCAAACAACATTGCAACACCAACGCCGATCAAGAACGCAGCATCGATCAAACCAGCCAAAAGGAACATTTTGGTTTGCAATTCGTTGATGAGTTCAGGCTGACGAGCGGCGCCCTCAATGAACTTGCCGCCCATGAGGCCAATGCCCAAACAGGCTCCTAAGGCGCCGAGACCGATGATAAGGCCGATACCGATGGCGGTTAGTCCTTGAATGTTGGCTAAGAATGCTTGCATGTTTACTCCTAAGTATTGAAGGTGAGGTTAAAAATAAAAAGGTTAATGGTGACTATGAGCTTGGCCAATGTAGACCAAAGTCAACATCATGAAAATAAAAGCTTGTAACAAAATGACCAAAATATGGAATATTGCCCATGCAGATCCAGCAAGCACATTGCCTACAAAACCGAGCATCGATAAATCCAAATTAAAAGTCCAGATACTTCCTAGAAGAGCAATCAACAAAAAGATTAGCTCTCCAGCATACATATTTCCAAACAGTCGCATTCCCAAAGAAACGCCTTTGGCAACATATTCAATAATGTTTAAAACCAGGTTAAAGGGCGCCAAGTACCACTTCGCTCCGAACGGCGCTGAGACCAGCTCGTGCATAAATCCACCAAAACCTTTCACCTTGAAGCTGTAAAAGAAAACAAGCAACAAGACTGAAAAAGACAATCCAAGAGTGGCATTTAAATCGGTAGTGGGAACAATCTTGTGGTGGGGGACATGCACACCAAAGCCTTCAATAAAGTGATTAACGCCTAAGACCCAATCGACAGGAACCAAATCAAGCGTGTTTAGCAAAATAATCCAGCAAAACACAAAAAGCGCTAAAGGGGCAATATAGGATCTGTCGCCATGAACAATTCCCTTTGATTGAGTCTCAACCATCTCAACTAGCATTTCAACTAAACATTGGAAGCGGCCCGGCACTCCAGGTGAGGCTCTGCGCGCAGCAATCACCAATAAAAATACTGTAACCAAGCCCATGAGGGTGGTCCAAAACATAGTGTCGAAATGAATAACGCTGAAGTCAATAATAGATGACTGTGGCCCCCCAATATTGTTGAGGTTTTGCAAATGCTCTGCAATATAAGCGGTGGGTGTAAGCGGCTCACTAGCCGCGTTAGGGCCTGCTGCTGCTGCGTTAACTTCGCTAGACATCTCTTACTTGTCCTTGTTTATTTGCTTCTTGTTACTTCCAAAACCACGCCAGCAGATAACACTTAAGCGTAGCCAAATAAGTAACAAGCAACGGGATCCACTTCAAATCAGGCTGCTTTAGGGCAAAGCCTATGAACAAAACGATAGTTGCCAGGATTTTTATAAATTCACCAGAAACCACTGCCGCCAAAAAGCCGCCGGGGCTGGACTTGACACTCTTTTTTGCCGCCTCTATGCGCATCAAAAACAGCGCGGAAGGCAAAAATCCGATCAAACCGCCTACTAAAGCCGAATAAGTATAAACGCTTCTGTTAGCTTGATCAAAAAAAATGAAGCAAATACTAGCAATTGCTAGGGTGATCGCTACCTGACTTAAAACAACCCACCATGAATTGAGTGAAGCAAAATTCCGTGGTTTTGCTTTGCGTAATGCATCCATCTCCTCCTTGCTGAAGGTTTTATAGGCGTCATCGTCATTTTCAACCCACTCACGAAGGGCGGCTGATGGTTCTTTTTTCACATCATTCATTTCATGAAGAAGAGGGGGTCTGCTAGTCAGCAGCAATACCCAACTTTTTTAATAAGGAATCGAGTTCATCAAACTGGCTAAAGCCAATTCGAATCTCTCCGCCCCTGCCTTTAAATTTAAATTGCACGTTTAGTCCTATTAAATCCGCTATCTCCTGAGCTAAACGGCGCGTATCTGGGTCACGACCCCCGGCACTAGCAACAGAGCTTTTAGACTTTTTGTCGCCAATTTGACCCCCAGCAATAGCCAATGCGGCTGACATTCTTTCAGCTTCACGCACCGAAAGTCCCTGAGAGGCAATTTTTTGGGCCAATGCAACCTGACTGGCGCCCGGCAAAGGCAGTAAGGCACGAGCATGCCCCATATCAATATCTCCCGCCAACAACATCGCCTGAACAGGCTTTGCCAGCTGAGCTAAGCGCAGTAAATTCGTAATAGCGCTTCTAGATTTACCAACTGCCTTTGCTGCCCGCTCATGCGTAAATCCGAACTCTTCGATGAGCCTTGCTAAGCCCTGAGATTCTTCGAGAGGATTCAAGTCCTCTCGCTGCATGTTTTCAACTAAAGCCATCGCTGCTGCAGCTTGATCATCGGCCCCAGAAACTAAAACTGGAACTTCCTTAAGTCCAGCAATAGAGGCTGCACGAAAGCGACGTTCGCCAGCAATAATTTCATATTTACCAGGAGAAACCAAACGCACTAACAAGGGCTGCATTACGCCTTGTTCGCGAATACTTTCGGCTAACTCTTGCAATGCGCCTGCTTCCATTTTTTGTCGCGGTTGATATTTACCCGCCTGCAATGCCGTCAGAGGTAAACGATTTATTGCGGCCGAAGAACCTTCGTTCTGCGTTTTTTCTCCAAGCAGCGCCTCTAAACCTCTGCCCAAACCTTTTTTCTTAATTGCAACCATGGTGTTTTAATCTTCCTAGAAATTACATTTGCTGAATACGTTTGATCATTTCAGCGCCGAAATCTAAATAGGCTTTTGCGCCACGAGAGGTTTTGTCAAAAGCCACCCCAGGAAGGCCATAGGACGGAGCCTCTGCCAATCGCACATTGCGAGGAATGATGGTCTTAAATACTTTATCGCCAAAATGTTCAAGCAGTTGATCTGAAACTTGCTGCTGCAAGGTCATGCGCGAATCAAACATCACGCGCAACAAGCCAATGATGACTAAATCAGGATTTAAATTTGCATGCACTTGTTTGATTGTGTTGACCAAATCAGACAAACCCTCTAATGCAAAATATTCACACTGCATTGGAACAATAACGCCATTAGCCGCACACAATCCATTCAGCGTTAATAACGATAATGCGGGAGGGCAATCAATCAAAATAAAATCGTAGTTATTGGCCACTATTGCAAGTGCATCTTTCAAACGAGATTCGCGCGCATCAATATCAACCAACTCAATTTCTGCACCAGCTAAATCTCGATTTGCCGGCAGTACGTCATACCCTGCGCTTTCACACCGCTGCGCGCAATCCATCACGCTAGCCATACCAATTAATACCTGATAGACCGTACTATTTAAATTGGCCTTTTCAATTCCCGATCCCATCGTTGCATTGCCTTGTGGATCTAAATCTACCAACAACACACGCTGCTTCAGCCCCGCCAAGCCTGCGGCCAGATTTACCGCCGTAGTAGTTTTGCCAACACCACCTTTTTGATTTGCGATACAGAATATTTTTGCCATAGCTGCTTTATAGATTTACTTAAGGAGTGGGGAGGGATTTTCTGACGGGGGTCAGCACTAAAAGTCGACGCTCAAAAGGCATGCTGGGAATAACTAAGGCTTCATCTGCCAACAAACGCCAATCATTCTTACAAACGTCAGCCATTTCTTCATCTGCACGCTTGGATTTCATCGCAAAGACTAGGCCCTCAGGCTTCAGCAGAGGCAAAGAAAGCTCTAAAAACCGTGCCAGGTTAGTAAATGCACGAGAAATAACGGCGTCAAACTGACCTGATTGCTGCATTGCAACACTTTCTACTCTTTCGCTAAGCACTTCTATATTCTTTAGTTTGAGCTTCCCACGTACATGCTGCAAAAATGCCGTCTTTTTTCTGATCGCCTCAATCAAAGTTAAATGCCATTGCGGCTGGACAATTGCGATTGGTATCGCAGGCAGACCGCCGCCCGAGCCTAGGTCGGCAATTTTAGGGGTGGGGCCTTTTAAAAACTGCCTTAAAACTGGTAAAACAGCAATAGAATCAATTAGATGCAAACGAATAGAATCCTTTTCATCTTCGATTGAAGTAAGGTTGTGCACCTGATTCCAGCGCCCCATTTCTTGTAAAAATAGCTCCAAATCAGCTATGTTGGCATCGCTTAAATTGAGCCCCAACTCATCAATTCCCAGCGCAAGCAAGTCTTCGGTCATGCAGTCTCTTGGGTGCGCCCCAAACCTTTTTTAAGGTGCACCAAGAGCAAAGAAAGGGCTGCTGGGGTTACCCCAGAAATTCTTCCTGCTTGCCCAAGGGTTGTTGGTTTATGCAAATTCAGCTTTTGTTGAACCTCTTTAGATAGACCGAGAACCTGTGAATAGTCGAGCGACCCCGAAAGAGGGAAGCCTTCGTTATGCTCCTGACGAGCAATTTCAACCGCCTGGCGATCAATATAGCCCTGGTATTTAACCGAAATCTCAACCTGCTCGCTAATTTGCGTCGCCAGACCTAAATCTTCATCGAGGGTGCCGGGAGACCACAAGCCATTACCCAAAGCGGTGATTGCCTCGTAAGTAACCCCTGGGCGCCTTAAAAGCTCAGTCAAATTACATTCATGGGATAGGTCTTGACCCAACAACTGAGAAACCATAGCAGCAGCTTCATGCTTTGGTCCTACCCAAATATCTTGTAAGCGAGATGTTTCACGTGAAACAGCTTCTTGTTTTCGACAAAATACTTCCCAGCGATAGTCATCCACTAGCCCAAGCTCCCGCCCAATAGTAGTTAAACGCATATCGGCGTTATCCTCACGCAAGCTAAGGCGATATTCGGCTCGGCTGGTAAACATTCGGTAGGGCTCTTGAACGCCCCGAGTAATCAAGTCATCAACCAACACACCAATATAGGACTCGCTGCGCCTGGGCAGCCAAGGCTCTTTGCCCTTTGCTGCTAAACCTGCATTAATGCCGGCCAACATTCCTTGGGCCGCTGCCTCTTCATAGCCTGTTGTTCCGTTAATTTGACCGGCAAAATACAGTCCATTGATCGCCCTGGTCTCAAGGCTATGCAGCAATTGACGAGGATCAAAGAAGTCGTATTCAATCGCATAGCCAGGGCGCACAATGACAGCAGACTCTAAGCCACGTATGCTTCGAACCAAATCCCACTGAATATCAAATGGCAGGCTAGTTGAGATTCCATTTGGATAAAACTCATTGGTAGTCAGCCCTTCGGGCTCTAAAAAAATCTGATGGCTATTTCTAGAGGCAAATCGATGGATCTTGTCTTCAATAGATGGGCAATAGCGGGGACCAACCCCCTCAATTAGCCCGGTATACATTGGCGAGCGGTCTAAGCCCCCACGAATAATGTCGTGAGTCTTTTCGTTAGTGTGGGATATCCAGCAGGGAACCTGTCTAGGATGCTGCTCTGAGCGCCCCAAATAGGAAAAAACAGGAACGGGGTCTAAGTCTCCAGGCTGCTCGAGCATTGCGGAAAAATCAATCGTACGGCCATCAATACGGGGAGGAGTCCCTGTCTTTAATCTTCCTTGTGGCAGCTTTAGCTCTTTTAGGCGAGCTGACAACGAAACTGAGGCAGGGTCACCTGCGCGGCCACCCGAAGAGCTATTTAGACCAACATGAATCTTTCCATCAAGAAAGGTGCCGGCAGTCAAAACCACTTTCTTGGCCATAAACTCCAGGCCCATTTGGGTAATGACGCCCTGAACCTCATCTCCATCTACCAATAGATCATCTACCGCAGCCTGAAAAAGGCTCAAGTTAGGCTGATTTTCTAAGCGACGACGTATGGCTGCCTTGTAAAGAATTCGATCGCCCTGGGCTCGGGTTGCTCGAACAGCGGGCCCCTTGCTGGAGTTGAGAATGCGAAACTGGATACCAGCCTCATCGGTGACCGCCGCCATAGCGCCGCCCATCGCATCAATCTCTTTAACCAAGTGCCCCTTGCCAATGCCGCCGATGGAAGGATTACAGCTCATTGCACCCAAACTCTCGATGCTGTGAGTAACTAGTAGTGTATCGCAGCCCATGCGCGCTGAGGCAAGGGCAGCCTCTGTCCCAGCATGACCGCCTCCCACAACAATGACATCGAAACTTTTGGAATAACGCATGATTTGCCTCAGATAGGGCGATGATCATAGCATTTTGTTTGTTTCACGTGAAACAAACATGGCCGAAAAAAAACTCACAACACCATGAATAACATGTAAATCGTTGATTTAATTGATAAAATAGGCATTCCAAGCTGATTTAAGAATCAATACGCTCACAATCAATAGAAAAGCTTTTCGGACAAAAGTACTGCCATGCTTAATGGCAAGACGGCTGCCAAACTGACTTCCCACAATATTAGCAACCATCATTGCCAGACCCAGGGGCCAATGAATTTGTCCAAGGCTGGCCAACATTAGAATGGCTGCCGTATTGGTTGCAACATTGACTAGCTTGGTCGCTGCAGAAGCATGTAAAAAATCAAAGCCAAAAAAACGTACAAAGCCAAAAAGAAAAAAGCTGCCTGTTCCGGGGCCAAAAAACCCATCGTAAAAGCCAATAACCAAACCCAATATGACGCCCTTAAATTGTTGATATCGACCAACCCCTTTAGGTGCATGGCTCTTGCCTAAAGAAGGCTGAAACCAGGTGTAAAGCAAAAGAAATAACAAAACAAATGGCAAGGCCTTACGCAATGGCTCAGCAGGAAAATTGCTCACTGCATTTGCCCCTAGAAGCGAACCAACAAAACCGGCAACGATGGCTGGGCCTACAACAGCCCATGGCAAGGAAACATGTCGCAAATATCGACGCGCAGCATTTAAGGTGCCGCCAACTGCAGAGACTTTATTTGTGCCTAGCAGGGTCGCTGGAGAGGCATCGGGATAGGCAGCAAATAAAGCCGGGACTTGTATCAAGCCGCCGCCGCCGGCCACAGCATCTACTAGGCCAGCAAAAAATGCCATCGCTAATAGCAAGGGCCAAATGAAAATTGAAAATTCGATAAGAGGCTCGATCAAAAAATAATCATAAGGTCTTTCATTGCTGCCTTATTCAAAATGTATTTTAGTCACAGGAAGTTTTAAGTGTGATTTCAGTTTTTCCTGCTATTACAATCAAATGATGGACTTCTCTTTAACGCCCAAACTAGAAGAGCTGCAGGATCGAACGCGATCATTTATTCGTGATCAAATTATCCCGCACGAAAAAGACCCGCGACAAAATGCTCACGGCCCATCAGAAGAATTACGCAAAGAACTGATTGCGCTAGCACGCAAAGCTGGCTTGTTAACGCCGCATGCCTCCATAGAAATGGGGGGCTTGGGTTTGAGTCATGTTGAAAAAGCGCTTGTTTTTGAAGAGGCTGGTTACTCCTCTTTGGGCCCAACCGCGATGAACATTCATGCCCCTGATGAAGGCAACATTCATCTACTAGAAGAGATTGCCAGCCCGGAACAAAAAGAGCGCTGGCTTCGCCCCTTGGTTGCTGGAAAAACCCGCTCATGCTTTGCCATGACAGAGCCCTCGCCTGGTGCAGGCTCAGATCCATCAATGCTCATGACAAGCGCCAAGAAAGATGGCGATGACTATGTTATTGATGGTCAAAAATGGTTTATCACTGGGGCTGATGGTGCTGATTTTGCAATCATCATGGCACGCATTGAAGACGGCTCTGCAACCATGTTTCTCTCCGACATGAATGCGCCAGGCATTGAGCTGATTCGCAATATGGACGCAATGGATAGCTGTTTTACTGGCGGTCACGGTGTTCTGCAATTTACTAAGCTGCGAGTTCCCTCTAATCAAATTTTAGGAGAACTTGGGAAGGGCTTTAAGAACGCTCAAGTGCGTTTAGCGCCTGCACGATTAACACACTGTATGCGCTGGCTCGGTCAGGCTAGACGAGCACAAGACATTGCAATTGCCTACGCAAGAAAGCGCGAGGCCTTTGGAAAAATCTTGGGCGAGCACGAAGGCGTTGGATTTATGCTGGCAGACAATGATATGGACCTACAAACTTCGCGTTTAAATATCTTGCATACGGCATGGTTATTAGATCAAGGGGAGCGTTGCAATTTTGAATCTAGTCGTGCAAAGGTGATTTGTTCTGAAGCTGAGTGGCGAGTGGTGGATCGCTGCGTACAAATTTTGGGGGGCCAAGGCATTACTGGCGAAACTGCACTGATGAAAATATTTCAAGATATGCGCGGCTTTCGGATCTATGACGGCCCTAGTGAAGTACATCGCTGGAGTATGGCGCGCAAAATTATTGGAAACAAAGAATCTAAGTGATGGATATCAATCAGTTGTTTCGATTAGATGGCAAAACAGTCCTGGTTACCGGCGCATCTAGTGGGATTGGCAAACACTGTGCAATATTCTTGGCCCAATCAGGCGCAAGGCTCGCCATTGCATCACGCCGCATAGATCAGCTGCAGTCTGTTGTAGACAAGATCACACAATTGGGCGGTCAAGCCAAAGCATTTGAATTAGACGTCACGAACCAAAAAAGTGTGCTGAAGTGTTTTGATGGGCTGGCCCAATGGTCATTGCCAACGGTCGTTATCAACAATGCCGGTGTGAGCGTCAATCGCAAGTTGCTTGATCAAACCGAGGAAGATTGGGATCGGGTGCTCGATACAAATCTGAAGGGCTGCTGGTTGGTTGCCACCGAAGCAGCGCGGCGCCTAGCAGCGGCCAATACGCCCGGAAATATTATTAATATTGCCTCTATTTTGGGGGAACGAGTCATCGGCGGAGTGGCTCCTTATGTCATCTCAAAAGCAGGCGTGGTCCAGCTCACAAAAGTGATGGCTCTTGAATTAGCGCGCCACCAAATACGAGTAAATGCTTTGTTGCCCGGCTATGTGATTACTGACCTTAATCGCGACTTCCTGCAAAGTGAGGCCGGACAAAAAATTCTGGTGCGCATACCTTCAAGGCGCTTCAATAACTTAGAAGATTTAAATGGGCCATTATTACTCTTGGCTTCTGATGCGAGTAAAGCAATGACTGGATCAACGATTGCTGTCGATGGCGGACATCTTGTTAGTGGCCTGTAAATAAGCCAAGCAATGAATGCCCCTTCTTTTCATGAGCCGCTGAGCCTGTATTTAAAAGGCCTTGGTCTTACTGGGGGCCAGATTGAGTTAAGCCAGCTCACAGGTGGCCAGTCAAACCCCACCTACAAAATTAGTGACGGCAAGCTGCATTACGTACTCAGAAAAAAACCGAGCGGGGTTTTATTACCATCAGCACATGCAGTCGATCGAGAGTATCGCGTCATGAAAGCACTGGCCAGCACAAATGTCCCCGTCCCCCAAATGTTCGCTTATTGTGAAGATGAAAGCATCATTGGAACTGCCTTTTTCATTATGGAATATCTGGACGGGCGGGTCTTTGTAGACCAGTCTTTGCCAGGCCTTCAGCCAAGTGAGCGCCAGCAGATTTACGAACAAATGAATCGCACTATTTCTGCTATTCATCGCCTAGATTATGTGTCTCTTGGATTAGAAACGTTTGGTAAGCCTGGCAATTATTTTGCGCGACAAATCACCCGCTGGTCCAGGCAAGTGCGCGAGGCTAACATTGCTATTCCCAGCTCTCTTATTAAGCTAATGGATTGGTTGCCCGAGCACATTCCATCTGAAGATGAAACCTCTCTGATCCATGGCGACTTTCGCATGGACAACCTGATCTTTCATAAAACTGATATGCGCATTATTGGTGTTCTAGATTGGGAGCTCTCTACCTTAGGTAATCCTCTTGCTGATTTTGCATATCAATGCATGGCCTGGAGAATCCCACCCACTCTTTGGCGCGGAATACAAGGCTTGGATTTAGCCACCCTCGGAATTCCGAGCGAAGCGCAATATATTGCTCTGTATGAAAAACAAATTGGTAGGCCAATTGTCGAACACTGGCGTTTTTTAATGGCTTACAACTTATTTAGAATATCGGCAATCTTGCATGGCATCACTAAGAGAGCATTAGACGGTAATGCCAATGCAAGCGATGCCTCTGAAAATGGCAAAAAGGCGGGTGCACTTGCTGATCTTGGCTGGGCTTGCGCTCAACAATAAATAAGCGTTTTTTCATTAAAAGTTGCGGCTAAAACCGCATTAAAAATACAATGCGCCAAACTGGTTATGGGGGCACACAAAATGCCAGCACGCCAAATCAAGGCGGGTTAGCATAGGGTTAGCACTATACGTGTTTGACGGTAATTGGACTATGCTTTTAATGATATCTTTCTTGAAAGTCTAGGCAACTTGGGCAAACAAAACGTCATCCTCGAAACGGAAGACCTTACAAAATCATTTAATGGCTTCATTGCGGTAAATAAGGTGAATTTAGCCATTGAGCGTGGGGCTATACACGCACTCATTGGCCCTAATGGGGCTGGAAAAACAACCTGCTTTAACTTATTAACAAAGTTTTTAGAGCCAAGCTCTGGAAAAATCCTCTTTAATGGCGCCGATATTAGTGCTGAAAAACCATCGCAAATCGCACGCAAAGGCATCATCCGCTCTTTTCAAATATCGGCGGTATTCCCGCATATGACAGTGCTTGAAAATGTTCGCTTTGGGATTCAAAGAACCTTAGGTAGCTCATTTTATTTTTGGCGAAATATAAATTCCCTGGACGTATTAAATACACGCGCGATGGAGGCGCTTGACCAGGTTGAGCTGACTAGGTTTGCCGATGAACTAGCGGTGAATCTTCCTTATGGAAGAAAGCGCGCGCTTGAAATTGCAGCCACTATTGCGATGGACCCTGAGCTAATGTTGCTTGATGAGCCGACTCAAGGCATGGGCCATGAAGATGTTGATCTAATAACCGAGCTAATTAAAAGAGTGTCAAAAGGTAGGACGGTTTTGATGGTGGAGCACAACATGAAGGTAGTTGCCAATATTGCAAGCACTATCTCTGTTTTACAGCGGGGCGAAGTCATTGCTGAAGGCTCCTATGAACAAGTTTCGAAAAATCATCAGGTGATGGAGGCGTATATGGGTACCGCTGACTCCGAACTAGAAGGCCATTAATCAGGGTATGGACGCTCTAGCATTAGAAATCAAAAATCTCAACGCGTGGTATGGCGAATCCCATGTCTTGCATGGCATCAATTTGTCGGTAAACAAAGGCGAGGTTGTCTGCTTGTTGGGCCGCAATGGCGCTGGACGGACAACAACACTAAGGGCTGTTTTGGGGCTCGTTTCCAGCAGAACTGGATCGATCAAAGTCAATGGGCTTGATGTGCTTGATATGCCAACGCATGAAGTTGCCAGACTAGGAATTGGTTATTGTCCCGAAGAGCGGGGTATTTTTACAAGTCTTACTTGCGAGCAAAATTTAATGCTGCCCCCCAAGGTTGGGGACGGCATGGCAATGGAAGTGGCTGAGATTTATAAAATGTTTCCTAATTTATACGAGCGGCGCTCTAGCCCCGGTGGCAAACTTTCGGGTGGCGAGCAACAGATGCTATCCATTGCGCGAATTTTGCGAACTGGTGCAAATATTTTGTTGCTTGATGAAATCACAGAGGGATTGGCGCCTGTTATTGTGCATAAACTATCTGAGGTAGTTCGCACACTGAAAGAGCGTGGCTTTACTATTATTTTAGTTGAACAAAATTTTAGATTTGCCTCAAAACTTGCTGATAGAAACTACGTGATAGAGCATGGGCAAGTTGTCAAGATAGTGGAAAGAGGTGAGCTCGGAGCTAACGAAGAGCAGCTCAGGGTTTTATTAGGAGTGTAGTTAAAAAATGAAGCAAGCATAAAGGAGATGTTCAAATGAAAAAGAATTTAATTGCAACAGCAGTTGCATCATGTTTAATGGCGGGCACAATTCCCGCTCATGCACAAACAGTTTCGGATAACGAGATTAGGATTGGGGTACTAACAGACCTCTCTGGTATTTATTCTGCAATTGAAGGTCCTGGTGCAGTGCTGGCAGCACAAATGGCCGCAAAAGATTTCGGTGGCCAAGTTCTAGGTAAAAAAATTGTCATTACCTCTGCTGATACACAGTCTAAGGCAGACCTCTCTAGCTCTAAAGCGCGCGAGATGTTTGAGAAAGACAAGGTTGATATGATTGTGGGAAATGTATCGACTGCATCGGCTTTGGCTGCTATGGAAGTAGCAGAGCAATTTAAGAAGGTCTCCATCGTCACTGGTGCGGCATCTTTACCAATCACCAATGAAAAGTGCACCCCCTACAACGTTCACTATGTATATGACACCTATGCTCTCTCAAGAGGCACAGGCAAGGCCGTTGTGGATTCTGGCAAAAAGACTTGGTTCTTTGTGACCGCAGACTATGCTTTTGGCCATACTCTTGAACGTGACACTACAGAGGTAGTGATTGCCAATGGTGGAAAGGTGTTGGGTAGCGTGAAGCATCCAATTAACACGCAAGACTTTTCTTCATTTATGGCACAAGCTCAAGCTTCCAAAGCTGAAGTAATTGGCTTAGCAAATGCAGGCGGCGACACGATAGGCTCTATCAAACAAGCCTCTGAACTTGGCATTATGGGATCGAAACAAACGGTTGTGCCACTTCTCATGTTCATTAGCGATATTCAGGCGCTCGGATTAAAACAAACTGCTGGTATGAACTTTACTGTAGGTTGGTACTGGGATTACAACGACTCTAATCGTAAGTTTGCTGAACGCTTCATGAAAGAATTCAAAGGAAAGGCGCCAACATCAGTTCAGGCAGGTGTCTACTCAGCAACCATGCAATATTTGAAGGCTATCGAGGCAACAAAAACTGACGACTCTGATGCGGTGATGAAGCGGATGAAATCAGTTGAAATTGATGATGGTCTCTTTAAGGGCAAAATTCGCGCAGATGGAAAGTTCGAGCATGATATGTATTTGCTTGAAGTCAAAAAGCCTGGTGAATCAAAAGGCCCTAATGACGTTGCTAAAGTTGTCAAAGTAATTGCCGCAAAAGATGCTACCTTGCCTTTAGCGCAATCCAAATGCAGGTTAGTTACTAAATAATCAAGGCCCTAGCTAATCCATGTTTGAGCTGCTCGGAGTTACCCCACAAGCCTTAGTTTCTCAGCTTTTAATTGGGCTGATTAATGGGTCCTTCTATGCGCTCTTAAGCCTGGGTTTAGCAGTCATTTTTGGCTTGCTTAATGTCATTAACTTCACCCATGGCGCTCAATATATGTTGGGCGCCATGGTGGCATGGATTGGTTTAACGCAAATGGGAGACTGGATTGGAGTACCAGGCTTTCAAGTAAATTATTTTGTGGCCCTGATATTGGCGCCACTGCTTGTAGGACTTTTCAGCATGGTAATTGAAAAAACAATGCTAAAACGTCTTTATCATTTGGACCATCTCTATGGCCTGTTGTTAACCTTTGGCTTAGCCTTGGTCATAGAGGGTATGTTTCGTCATTGGTTTGGCGCACTGGGCAATAGTTATCCAGTGCCTGAGCTACTGCAAGGCGGCTTACGTGTTGGCGAACTATTCTTGCCTTATTACAGACTTTGGGTTGTCTTCTTAGCCCTCATTGTTTGTTTTGCCACTTGGTATTTCATTGAGCGCACTAACTTAGGAAGTTTATTAAGGGCCGG
>JBILYO010000239.1:0-2623 GCA_044377685.1 Polynucleobacter sp.
ATTCATTCAGTTTGTCGGCTCTGATGCTGGACAAAAGATCATTCGCGACTACGGCAAAAATAAGTACCCTGAGGCTCTCTATAATGATGCTGTGTATGCCAAGCAGTATGTCTATTAAGGAAAATCATGAAACTCAATGTTAGCCTAAGTGCTCGTAATCAATTACCCGGAACTCTTAAAGAAATCAAAATGGGTCAAACCACATCCCATCTAAAGATTGATATTGGGGGGCATATCTTGACTGCTTCAATTACCAATGAAGCCGTTGATGAGTTGGCTCTTAAAGTGGGCGATCAAGTTTGGGGAATTATTAAAGCCTCTGATGTCATGGTGGCCAAATAATCAACCATGCGCCGTACCTTGATTGCAATATGTGCTGGATTATGGATGAGTACTGTAGCGGCACAAACGTGCCCAGTTGATCCGAGTATTGCTTACAATGATCGGGAGGTATTGGCGCTACGTCTATTTGCTATTCGGCCAGTGCTATTTGATCTGACCAAGCTCAATCAGCTGCCACAAACGCAAATCATGAGTGAGCGCCGCAATCAGGTATCGGGCTCTACTAGCTCGGTGGATTCGCAAGCGACTACCTGGGGCGGGGTGCTATTAAGAGACTTTTTATTAAAGAATGGCCTTGAATCCGTTTCCAGTAGAGCGCTACGCAATACCCGCATTGAAGTTGTAGCTACCGATGGCTACCGAGCAAGCTTTAGTTGGGGTGAGGTATTTAATAGTCCCACCGGATCACAGATCCTCATTATCACCAAGCAAGATGGTAAAGCGTTGGATCCCCAAGAGGGGCCAGTATCGTTTCGTGCATTAAGTGATATTCGGCCTGGAGCAAGGCATGTTCGGAATGTCTGTGCAATTTCGGTGATGCATTAGAGCTATTTTGTCGTTTAAAACGACAGCCTAGAACTAGAGTCAGGCATCCTCGGCCCTGGTTCGATTCCGCCCCGGGCCACCAAGAATCTCAATAGCCCACTTGTTGGGCTATTTTCTTTTATGGCTTGGCAGGGTTAACTGCCATTGGCCTCGCTTATCCCCATCATGAAGTGTCTTTTTAAAGGACATGTCAATTATTCATCCCTGCGTCGGTCAATAGTCCATTAACTCTCAATGTCGTTTAAAACGACATTTATTGCTTCTATGTTCTGCCAAAGTATTGCTATAGAATTTAAGAAACAAAGGCGCCAACGAATTCATTTTGAAAAATATTGCCAAAACCTATTTAAGCAATATTTATATTGTCTTTTTTATTGGGCTCTTTACTTCCAATGCGTTTGCCCAGATAAAAGATGATGCTATTAGCCCAGATATTGTAGCGATTTCAGATCGCTTGACTGGGAAAATCCAGCTATCGGATTCTGAAAAACAGTGGATCGATGCCAATCATAAAATTAGATTTTGGGTAAGTACTGAAGCCCCGCCATATTTTTACGATAAAAAAAAGCCCGTTGGCTTAGCAATAGATTACGCCAAGATTACATGTACGGCATATAAGCTAAATTGCGAATTCAAAGATCAATTCTCTGGCTCCTTTTCTGAGGCAATCCCTTTTGTAGGCACAGCAAATGGTCCAGATGCGTTTATGACCGGAAGATTTTTACCGGAACGACTGAAGTATGTGCTGTATACAAATCAGTACCTTTTCTCTCCATGGGTAATTATTGCTAGGACAGATGGCGCACCTATTATTTCTCTTGGCGATCTGTCTGGAAAAAAAATTGTAGGCGTTAAAGGATTTGTCGTAAATGGTTTAATGCGTAAAGAGTTGTCTGATTTTGAGTTTATCGAAAAAAATACGCAACTAGAAGCCTTACGAGCAATTGCATCGGGCGTGGGCGATGCTTATGTTGGGGACTTAGTCAATGCTACTTTTATGATTGCTCAGCATGGGTTGTCGAATCTTAAAGTGGTGGCCCCTACAAACTTTCCCATTCAGGGTGAGTCTATGATGGTTAGAAAGGATTGGCCTGAGTTCGTCACCTTAACCAACAAAGTGCTCGACACATTAACTGAGCAGGAAAAGCAAAGCCTAAGAGAAAAGTGGTTTTCAGTACGATTTGATTACGGTTATTGGCGTACTGTGGCAATTTACGCATCGATTTTTGGCGTGATGCTATTGCTGGGACTTATTCTTTTTTGGTTTTGGAATAAAAGGCTGAAAAAAGAAAAAGCCCGAATTCAAGCGCTATTAGACGAACGCGAGCGCATGGTTGGCTCACTTCTAAAGGCTAACAAGACTGCGGCTACTAGTGCTCTATCAGCATCAATTGCGCATGAGCTCAATCAACCGCTTGGCGCATCCAATCTCAATATCCAATTTCTAAAAATGAAACTGGAAAAAGGGATGCTCAATCCGGAGCTGGGTAAAGAGATTTTGGATTCCCTAGAGCATGACAACAAGAGAGCCGCTACGATTGTTAAATCTTTAAGATCCATCTTTACAGAAGGTGATTCTAATGCTCAAGAAGTTCAATTGGGCGACTTGATTTCAAGCGTTCTAAATATTGTGAAGCCAGAACTTAAGAGCAAGAACATTCAAATTCAGCTTAGAGTTGATGATGATCTGGTGATCATGGTCAATCCATCTGAAATCGAGCAAGTCATATTAAAT
>JBILYO010000248.1:0-2528 GCA_044377685.1 Polynucleobacter sp.
TGAGGGCATGCCATTCATCGAGACGCAAAGAAAAGGCCAGCCATGTGGCCAGCAAAGCGCACACCACATCGACCAGCATCGCTGCAAACTGCTTCACCCAACGGGGTAACCCTAATAATTCCTTTTTCATGACAGTCCTGTCAGTTTGCTGCCATTTTAGTGATTATTTAAGCGCTCTAGTGAGAAACGCCCTCACGCCTGAAAACCTTTAAGACGGTGAGGAACAGGATATAAAAATCAAAGCCAGTAGACTGCTTTTGCAGGTACTGAGCGTCTAAATTAACCTTCTCAGCGAGATCCAGCTCATCGCGCCCATTGACCTGGGCCCAACCAGTGATCCCTGGAACTAAGACCTCTACCCCACGCTCAGTCCGCATAGCGATCAAATCTTCTTGGTTATAAAGGGCAGGCCTTGGCCCAACAAAACTCATATCCCCAACAAAAACAGACCAGAGCTGGGGTAATTCATCCAGACTGGATTTACGCAGGAAGCCCCCAACGGGTGTCAGATAACTACCAGCACCAACTAAAAGATGGGTGGCTACATTAGGTGTATTGACCTGCATGGTTCTGAACTTGGGCATTCTGAAAATACGGTTGTATCGCCCTACTCGATCAGACCAAAACACAATCGGGCCAGGCGAAGTGAGTTTCACAATGATGGCGACGATCAACATCGGGATCGATAAAAATATCAGCGCAATCAGCAGAAGAATGAGGTCTACGAAGCGTTTCATAAGTTTTTTAAATATGCTTTGGCTGCAATTGCAATACCCTCTTCTACAGAGAGTGGTGGCTGCCAATGAAGCAGTTGCCGCGCTTTGCTTGAATCAATTTGCAGAGAGCCCAGCAAGCGTTCTGCTGCTGCAGTAGCACCAAATACTTGTGCAGCAATTTTGAGAATAAACACCGGAATGGGAATTAACAAAGATGACTTACCCATACCTTTAGCTAATAGCTTAAGTAATTGAGTGGTAGATACATCCTTGCCATCAGATAGCAAGAAGCATTGATTAGCTGCCAAAGGATTCGATATTGTCTCAGAAATAAAACTCACCAAATTATCTAGTGCTAACATGCTGCGTTGATTATCAACAGCCCCTAATGGAAGTGGCATACCTTTTGCAATTACACCCATGAGCTTCTGAAAGTTCGCCTTGACACCAGGCCCATAAACTAATGGTGGGCGAATAATCACAAATTTCATACCAGTCTGAGCACAGACTTTTTCTAAGCCAAGCTCTGCTTCCCATTTGCTCACACCATAAGGATCAATTGGTGCTGGTATTGAATCCTCTGAATACGATTGACCTGGGGCGGTCTCTTCTCCATTGACCTTGATGGAGCTTAAGTAAATAAAACGTTTGACGCCTGCTTTAGCAGCTTCTTGTGCAAGATGAATCGTTGCCAAAGTATTGGCATTACGGTATTCCTCAAGTGGGTCTAGAGCCAGATCTTTCATGACGTGCACCCGAGCCGCCAGATGAATCACTACATCCACACCAATCAGAGCATTAGACCAATTGGTATAGGGATTGATATCACTCACCACTTCAATAGATCCGACTGACAATACGCTAGGCACTTGAAGCTCTTCTGGGCGACGACGTAGGGCAAGGCGCAGCTCCATTTCAGGAAATTGACTACTTAAGAAACCCACCAATCGGCTGCCAACAAAACCGGTAGCACCCGTGATTAGAATAGATTGATTGTTTTCGTTCAAGTGACTCAATTAACTTATGGGTTTAGTAAAAAATGAAGTCTGATCATCCTAAATATTAAGCTTATTAAATATAAAACTTGGTAGATGCTGAATGATCAGCATAATGATTTGCCACTTCCCAGGCGTATAGATCACGCTCTTGCCCTTAGCAATACCATCCACTATCTCTTTTGCCACTTGATCCACTGGTGCCATCTTCATTCCTTTGGCACGCATTTTCTCAGTCATGGGAGTAGCAGTTGGACCAGGCTTAATTAAAGTGATTTGGAGTCTAGTGCTAGCAAAGCGATGTTGCATCCCTTGAGCATAACGTGAAACTAAGCCTTTAGCAGCGCCGTAAATATAATTGGATTTACGACCACGATCACCCGCAACGGAACCAATGATGGCGATATTACCTTTGCCCTGATTTTGCATCACCCCCGCAAAAGCTTCCGCGAATAAGCATGGTGATACACCATTGATCTCCAAGGTTTCTTTACAGAGATTGAGATCCTTTTCACAATCCGCTTGATCAGGAAGGGTCCCATGAGCAATCAAAACATTGTCGATCGTTCTGCTGTGATAAACCTCCTCTACTAGATTATGAATTGCAGTAGCGTCATTAAAGTCAACGGCAATCGCTTCAATCTTCGAATGCGGGCTACGCACTTGAAGATCGGCAATTAACGGTTGTGCACGAGCAACATCGCGAACTACGAGAGTTAGATCAACAGCAGACTCTTTGACCCAAATACGAGCACACTCTTTTGCAATACCTGAGGTAGCACCAACAATTACGATTCTTTTCATCATTTCTTTCTGT
>JBILYO010000071.1:0-9540 GCA_044377685.1 Polynucleobacter sp.
TGGGCTATTTTCTTTTAAGGCTTGGCAGGGTTGGCCACCATTAGACTCGGATACCCCCATCAAAAAGCGTCTTTTTAAAGGACAAATCAATTAGACATCCCTGTGTCAGTCAATGTCGTTTAAAACGACAAAACTTAAGCATTTCTTAATATTCAACCACTAAATTAATTTCATGGAGGAATCTATGGGATTAATCATTAAAACAATTTGTATTGCGATAGTTGGTTTGCTTGCCACCAATGTATGGGCGGTTGACCCTGTATCACTAGAAAAACAGTATTCGTTAGAGGCCAAGCAACCATCTTCAGTTGCTAGAGGTGAAAAATTTTTCACAAGTAAACATGGCAAAGAATGGAGTTGTGCGAGTTGTCATGAGGCGCCCCCTACTAAAGAGGGTAAACATGCCTCAACTGATAAATCTATTAGTCCGCTAGCCCCAGCATTTAATTCAAAAAGATTTACTGATGAAGCTAAAGTGAGTAAATGGTTTAAACGCAACTGTAATGATGTTCTTGGGCGTGAATGCTCATTCTCGGAAAAAGCAGATGTGATGGCTTATCTAAATTCTTTCAAATAGGCAAACCATGAAAAATATCTATCAATTAATAATGCTGATGACTATTTCATCAATGGCCTTAGCAGACGGCAATGTTATGCCAATGAAAGTCCCGGAAAAAGTTAAGTCTGAATGTGCGTCTTGCCACATGGTGTATCCACCAGCATTTTTGCCAAAGGAGTCTTGGACAACGATTATGAGTGGGTTAGAGAAACACTATGGCACAGACGCCTCATTAGATCCTCAATCTATAAAAGAAATAAGTCAATGGCTTAATCAATATGCTGGAACTTATAAGAGAGTATCTTCAGCCCCGCCAAATGACCGCATTACTGAATCCACATGGTTTATTAAAAAGCACCGAAAAATAACTGATTCAACTTGGAGGAATTCTCAAGTAAAGAGTAAGTCAAATTGTATGGCTTGCCACACTTCGGCAGATAAAGGTAGCTATGACGACGATGATGTGAGGGTTCCAAAGTGATTAAAGAAATTAGAAAAAGAATGATGGTGTGGGATTCGCCAATATTTTTTACCCATTGGCTTTTAGCATTATGCTTTTTGGGCGCAATCCTGACGCAGGAAAGTGAGAAATTTAGACTTGTCCATGTAACCATGGGTTACACCATGTTAGGAATTGTTGGCTTTAGAGTAATTTGGGGTTTTATTGGCTCAAAATATGCGAGGTTTACAACAATAAAGCCACGGTTTTTGAGGGTTCGTGAAAACATACAAGCAATTTTTCGTGGGGATAAAGAATTTTCAATAGGATTAAATGCGTTAGGATTTATCGCAGCCTATTTGTTGATGGGTTTAGTTCTATTGGTTTCGGCTTCAGGCTATCTCGTATTCAATGAAATCGGGCCAGAACTAATTAGTGAAGTTCATGAGTTGGTGGGTAATTTACTGATTGCTGTGGTTGTCGTTCATGTAGGCTCAATAGTATTAAATGCTATGTACCAACGCTTACAAAAAACGAATGCTGAGGTTGCTAAAAGCGTTGGTGTATTGGTTCAAAGAGCTAGACCTTATAAATGGGTAACAATAATCATTTTGTCGGTAGTAGTTTATTTTTGGAGTATTCAACTTAAAATTTGGTGATGAGAGTACTTCTAGCCGAGGATGATAAGAATTTAGGCGATGCTTTAAAGCAAGGCTTGATAAAACACGGCTTTCAAGTTGATTGGGTTAGAGATGGCGAGGCCGCACTTTATGAACTTAAAAATACAAGTTACGCCGCATTAGTATTAGATATTGGTTTGCCTCTTAAAGATGGTTTTAAGGTTTTAAAAGAACTGAGAGCTGATAAAAATTCATTGCCAGTATTAGTGCTCACCGCGCAAGATGGTGTGGATAGCATTACGCAGGGATTAGATCTGGGCGGAGATGATTATGTGATTAAGCCTGTCGCTCTAGAGGTCTTGGCCGCAAGGTTAAGAGCAATCATTAGGCGCTCAGAGGGAGTTAGTCAAAATGAGATTAAGTGCGGAGACTTAATGCTTAGCCCGCTATCTTTCAAGGCTGAGCTTAAGGGTGAAGAATTAAACCTCTCAAAAAAAGAGTTTGCTTTACTACACGCCCTCATGCTTTCTTCAGGAAGAGTGTTGACAAAAGGGCAGCTAGAAGACCAGCTATATAGTTGGGGCCATGAAGTCGAAAGTAATGCCGTAGAAGTCCATATTCACAACCTACGCAAAAAGATCGGCGCCAACTACATTCAAACTATTCGTGGTATTGGGTATCAATTCAAGGACTAATGTGAGTACCAATACATTCTCGTTAAGAAATCGCTTGCTAATAATGATTATTGGTTGCGTTACTCTCATTTGGGTTGCGTCATCTCTGATGGTTTGGTTTGATGCTAGAGAAGAGCTGGAAGAGTTATTTAGAAAAATTATTGAGAAAAATATATCTATTAACAAAATAACGCATGAAAAAAACGAAATATTGACTGACCTATTGTGGGGATTGATTTGGCCTCTCATTATTGGCCTGCCAATACTCACTGTGATTATTTGCGGAGTGGTTTACTGGGCCAGCTCATCAATTACGAAACTCCAAAGAGCAATCACAGAAAGAAGCCCGAATTCTCTAGAAAAAATTGAAGTATCTGGTTTACCTAAAGAGATTAGTCCTTTGCTACACGAGTTAAACGAGTTACTTTCTAAAGTAAAAATATCTGTGGAGCATGAGAAGAGATTTACGGCCGATGCCGCTCATGAGCTTAGAACGCCATTGGCAGCAATAAAAGCGCAAGCCGAAGTGATAAGGTTAGAGAAGGTCTTAGAGCCAGCGGCTTTTGATAATTTGATTGAAAGTTGCGATAGGGCAAGCCGTTTAATTGAACAACTATTGGCATTGTCTAGAGTCGAAACATCAGTCAGTACTTTTGAAAAAGATGATTTAAATATTTCCGAGTTCATTGCTCAACAAATTGCTTATATCTACCCACAAATTGAAGCGAAATCTCAGATTATTGAATTTGATGATTCAGGACAACATCAAGTTAAAGCCAACAAGACTCTTTTAGAGATCTTGTTTAGAAACTTATTAGATAACGCGATTCGATATTCGCCCCATAAAGGAAAAATCAATGTTTCGATAAGCAAAAAGGATGGCCATGTCTTTTTATCGATTGAAGACAGTGGCACTGGATTAACTCAAGATCAAATTAATAAATTGGGAATTAGATTTCAGCGATTGGGGCAGGTTGATTCATATGGCAGTGGTTTGGGTTGGTCAATTATTCAGAAGATTTCTGAAGTTCAAAATTTAAAAATTCAGGTGGCAAGAGGGCAAGATTTAATGGGGCTATTTGTTTCAATAAGGCTCTCATAATCAAGTTGTCGTTTTAAAAGACATTCATAGGCCCTATGACAGTTGACTGTTAGGGTGTGGCAACACAATCTGTGCTCACTGAAAAATAGCCCTTCGCAAGATTCTGATTTCATTGCTAAATTTGACCGGTACAAGGACGCACAATTTTTAGATAAGTCGAGATTGGTGACTCAAGCCCTTGAAATCAAAGCGAAAGCGGTCTATCGGAGGATATTTGAAAATCCTTGTGTCGGTGGTTCGATTCCGCCCCGGGCCACCAAGAAACACCAAAACCACCTTCGGGTGGTTTTTTCATTTGGGTAGATTTCGCTTGAAAATGAAGTTCCAGATGTAATTAGCCGCTTCATCAAACGAGCCTTCGTACATGTGGTGGCCGCTGGTGGAGGGATTACTGCCAGCTTCTCCGCCATGAACCGTCGAGAACTCTGTTGACCCCATATTTAAAACTTTAACCTTTTTGTATAAACCCTGAGCGTTAGAGTAGGAGGTCCATCTTCCATTGGCATCATCCTCATGGTGTAAAAATAAGATTGGAAGGTTGAGTGGGCCATCAATACTCGTTTCGTTTCGACTCGCACTGAAGATAACTCCTGCCAAAAGTTTTTGGTTATCAGGCGACTTATTTAAAAATTCTGCTTCACTAATAGTGCCATTGCTATGACCAATAAGATAAATTGGTTTTTTTGTTCTCTCTTTGTAAAATTGAATTACGCTCAACATTCTAGACAAATGATCTTTTGTATACCTTGGGCTGATGTTCCCGCCTTGCCATCCTAGAGAGTAAGGGCTATCAACGAAGACAAAATCCAGTCCAGTATCCGTTAGACTCGCATCATATAGCTTGGATAACACCCACGATGGTTTTGCTGGATTTCTGGAGGCAATATTAAAACTTCCATCACCGCCAGGCATGAAAATTAAAACTGCTGTCGAATTTGGGCTGGACCAATAAGCAGTTGTAGTTTCACCATAAGGCCCGGGAACCTGAATAATTTCAGCAGATGAAGCGCTAGAGAAAAGCAGAAATACTAGGGAGAAAACTATTCGCTTCATGAATGGCCCTTATTTGGTTGGATTTACAGGATATAGCATCCTCAGCCCTGGTCGATTCCGCCCCGGGCCACCAAGATTCTATAAACTACCTTCGGGTGGTTTTTTCATATACTGAGTGTTATAAACCCAGATATGTTGAGACATCAAATTTTCAAAGTGCTATTCGTAGTATTAGTTCTTGCTGGATGCGCAGGTAATCCATTTTCCAATCAAGATGTGGATTATTTTCAGCCGCCAATCGTTTCCGATAAAGTGCCTGAGCGAATCATTACAAACTACAGTGCCTATAACAACACCATCAAAGTAAATTTAGCGCCGATGCGTCCAATTATCCCGGCCTTTAATAACAAGGGAAATTTATTGGCAAGCTGGACACCCCATCCTAAGGGGGTTAAAGGAAGGCCAACATTAGTTATTGTTCATGGAGGGCATGGCCTGATACCTGGCGACTTTGCAACCGCTCTTTGGGCAAGAGATGAGTTAGGGGCAAACACTTTAGTTTTGGATAGCTACTGGAGTAGAGGACAACAAGAGAACTGGGAAACCTATACTAGTTTAGGGGCAAATGCCAGGATGTTAGATGCAATTGCAGCTGGTAGATGGTTAGGTTTGCAAGACATTGATAAAGATAAGCTATTTTTAATGGGGGGCAGCCAAGGTGGATGGACCGTATTAAGGACATTTACAGATGAGCCTTTTATGGACCAGAATGCTAAGGGCCTATATCGAGCAGGCTTTAGTTTGTATCCAGTTTGTAATAGTAAGGGATGGAAAACGGATCCAACCCTTGGTCCTTATTGGGGGCCAGTTCTAGTATTTACAGCAGGTAAAGATACGGCAACAGACCCAAGAAAATGCCCAACAAGGGTTTTTAAAGAGGCCGCTTCATGGATACATTATCCCGATGCTACTCACGGCTGGGATACATCGAACAGGGGTGCGCATACACCTTCGGTGGATGGTGAGTGTGGCAAGGCGCTTAATATCTATAACCACTTTACAGTTTGTCGATCTAACGCCGCAACAAATGATATGCATCAAAAAATAAAAGACTTTATTCAAAAACTCCTCATCTAATGCAACCATCCCACGGCCCTGGTCGATTCCGCCCCGGGCCACCAAGAAACATCAAAACCACCTTCGGGTGGTTTTTTCATTTGTAAGAATAAACCTTTAGTCTAATATTGAAGAATTCAACTTTAGTAATTAGGGCAAAAAATGAATTTTCACTTCAATAGATATTTCTTAATATCAGGCTTATTGATGCTGATGTGTGGATTATTGGTGCCCATTTACTCACCTTACGCAATTGCCCAAATTGGAATATTACAAGCCCATTTAATTGGCGTCGTTCAGGCACTTGTATTCTTTGCATTTGCTTGGATGTGGCCACAATTAACGTTGCCAGTTTTTTCAAAAAAGATTGCGACTATCTCTCTATACATTTCACTATGGGCTAATTGGCTAGGCACTTTTTTTGTGGGTATTTTTGGCGCGGGTAAGGAGCAATATATTGTTCATCAAGATTTAGTACCAGGAGCGACAGGATTTTGGAATGTTGCAACCTTATTGTTGATTAATCTATCTCTTTTAGCGGTACTTGCGACTTTATTGGCTATCGCAGGTTTTCTAAAATATGACTGTTTAGTTCGTCGGGTCAAGTTAATGAATGGTGCTTCATTAGTATTATTCTTGGCTTGTATTGGAATTGCCTTATTTCAAACCTTTAATCCGGAGTATTCGAACGGATAGCCCAGCTTTGGGCCCTGGTCGATTCCGCCCCGGGCCACCAAGAATCGCAATAGCCCACTTGTTGGGCTATTTCTTTATGTTCCCATTCCTGATATTAAAATAGACTCTAATCATTTTTGGGCATAGAGTCGTTATGGTGATACGCCTGAATGAAGATCAGCATTTATCTATTGATGATTGTCACCCCTTTAGACGCTGGAGGATGCAATATGGACCATATTCCCGATCTAAGTACAGCAAAACTCAACATAATATGCGGTGAAATTGCAAACGGAAAAACAAGTAGGAATGACTTTAATCAAGGACTGTGTATTGGAATTATCTTGGGGGTTGAGGATAATGCTCATTACGACAGAAAAATTTGTATACCCAAAAACATTGATATAAAAAAGCGCGCTCAAGTGATTAAAGACTTTGTTGCTACACAACCAAATAGAATGAATGAATCTTTTGCATCTCTTGCCTTTGATGCCCTAGTTCAAAAGTGGCCGTGCACACCTAAGTAATCTCTAGCATCCTTAGCCCTAGTCGATTCCACGTTGGGCCACCAAATTCAAATAATGCCCTGCTTGTGAACTGACCCCTAAATATTTGGTGGGCATTCTGCTTCAACGTAGTTATCATTTGTAGGCGTTGTTAACATCCTTCGAGTAATTGGCATTAGGGTTGTAATTGGAATATTTTTTAAGGATACGAGCCTTATGCCTTTCGAGTCTTTTAATGGGCAATTAGCCCCCCTGGTTGTCACGTTTTTATGCAGCCTTGGAATGGGGCTGCTCTCTTACTATCTGGTTTATAAGACCACCTTATTCAATCACCTCATTGAAGTCCCGCTCGTACCACCATTTTTAACTTTGCCAGCAGTCATGTTTGCATTTCTAATGGGCTTTATGTCTTCAGATGCATGGCAGAATTATTCTTATGCAAGAACAGCGCTCATTAATGAGTCTGTAGCAATTAGCCGCATTTTAAATATTCCTGTTGGCACTCCAGAGCTACAAAATAGCATCAAGCTTTCCATGCAAACTTACCTAGAGGCTGTTCTTAACGAGGAATGGGCCGATTCGACAAATAAGTTCCCTAGTCCTAAGGCGCAAGCATCGATCGATGCTATGGAGCTCAGTATCTGGCAGGGTGTCGCTGCCTGCGGTCAAGCATCAGGCAAGAGTCATCTTTGTATAGATTCAGCAATGAGTGGTGCATTTATTGGCGCCCTAAATGATTTACGAGCTGCCCGTAAGCAAAGACTGTCCTTGGGCGATGTGGGTAGCGCCGATGGAAAATGGATCTTGGCCATTATTTTGGGTCTGATATCCGTTATAAGCGTGGCTGCAGCCCATCGGCACAACATAAAGACTGGAATTACTGCCTTAATCCTTTATTGCTTGAGCATCTGGATAGCCTTGGGCATTGCTGTCCTGTTTAGTAATCCTTATGAAGGGTCAGACAGGCTTAAGCCTATTCCGTTTATGACGTCCTTAGAAAGTTTGAAGAATATATCCAAATAAAATATTGATGTCGGTGGTTCGATCCCGCCCCGGGCCACCAAGAAATCTCAAAACATTGGAGTTGGTTCATTGAATCTCTAGTGTTAGCCACGATCTGGCACCATTTCTTCTGGGTCTCCCAGCTTTTCCTTGCTGGAGGTTGTCCTTTAAAGGGCGCTTCAATGCTGGCCCTGATTGCCAAGGAAATCAAACAAGAATATCCTTAATTTCTAATTCTAAACTAGGCTTGCATGCTATATTTAAAGCATATTTTTCTATATCTACGTAGCCTGGCTATTTAGATTATTAATTATTTAGCAGAGTTGGTATACCTAAGGTGCTTGTATGAATAATGGAACTAAAAGTAATTTAAGCTCAACTATATTTATCCTGCTAACCATTTGCATTTTAGAATTAATAAGCCACTGGATGAGTGGTAGCGAAAAGCCGGATAGTAACAATCACTTTCTTCGATTCGAGCTAGTTAGAGCCCTAGGTCCGATCCTCATTTTTTTAATTGTTTCATTTATTTATTATTGGTTTATTTCAGACCCCACAGATTTCAAAAAGAGCTTACTCATAGCAATACTTGCGTTATGCATAGTAATCAAGTTGTTTCTAGTCTTCTTTTCGAACGAGGGCTTAGAAGGCGTGGGCCACTTTATCCTTATTAAGATACCCTTATATGTAGACATGCTCGCCCAGTTACTGCGAATTTATGTTATTTACAGGATTCTTCAAATCTCTGATCGCTAAATTTAAGGCTTGGTCTTATGCTAGCGTCTCAATCGGTGGTTCAATTCCGCCTCCGGCCACCAAACTCTTATGCCCTGCATCGTGCGGGGCATTATCTTTTGATCGGGCGTGACTTAATCTTCCAGAATACTTCTAAGCATCCAGGCAGTTTTCTCATGAATATCTAGGCGTTGTGTTAAGAGATCCGCAGTGGGCTGATCATTTGCCTTGTCCACCAAGGAGAAAAGTTTGCGTGCAGTTTTGGCTGTAGCTTCTTGAGCCTTTACGAGGTAACGAACCATTTCGAGGGCTTTTGGGGTCCCGCTGACTTCCGCAATAGAAGTCAGCCTTGAAAATTCCTTATAAGTGGCGGGCGCTGGCTCCCCAAGCGCCCGAATTCGCTCTGCTATCAAGTCTAGGGCCGCCCATTGTTCTGTGTACTGAGTCATAAACATATTGTGAAGCGTATTAAACATCGGCCCTGTGACGTTCCAATGAAAATTATGTGTCATCAGATAGAGGGAGTAACTATCGGCTAAAAGTTCAGACAAGCCTTTCGCAATAGCTTTGCGATCTTTCTCATTAATTCCGATATCGATTTTTGATGCCAAAGATTTTGTGGCCACTATTTTCTCCATTATTGTGAATAGCTATAAGAATGAGTTGAAGTTATTCCTTATAACTATACTAGTAAAAGCATAAAAAAATCATATGAAATTGTTTGTCTTCAGTAGTTCGATTTCGCCCCGGGCCACCAGGAATCTCAATAACCCACTTGTTGGGCTATTTTTAATTAGCGGCCTCGTATAGAGTAGATGAAGTATTGGTTAGTATGTCAATTGTGCCCCCCTATTTGAGCGCCTTAAATGCTAAAGCTAATTAAATCATTTCTTGCCGTAATCATCTTTGTCTATAGCATTATGGTGCCGAGTTCATTAGTGGCAATTGAGATTGGCCAAACATTGCCATTTGAAAAGGTTCAAACTTTAGACGGTACTTATTTTGAAATCCCCAAAAACAATACAAAAAATACACTGATTCAAGTATGGGCATCTTGGTGCCCATTTTGTAAGCGCCAAAATAATTATCTAGAGGGCTTCTCTAAGCGCATTCCACCTG
>JBILYO010000211.1:0-3189 GCA_044377685.1 Polynucleobacter sp.
TTAAGTGCTATAGCCCTATTTAAAGAGGCTAGGGCGTCTTCATATTGTTTGAGTTCATTTAAAGAAGCCCCACGGTTTATGTGGACGGCAGGATCCAGAGGATCCAAGTTCAGTGCAGAATCATAAAATTTCAAGGCCTGTTGATGCTTATTCATGAGCGAAGAAATCAGTCCCAGATTATAAAAAAGGCTAGGGTCCCCTATCTTAATGAGGGCTAACTCATTGAATATGCAGAGGGCCTGCTCAAGTCTATTGTTTTGGGCGCATTCAATCCCAATATTAAATAAGATGTCCAAATTCTCAGCTTTTTCCTTGGCTGCCTCTTTAATCAGAGCTTTGGGCAAGACATCAGCATTTTGACGTAAAGCTTCGAGGGTTTTATGGATTAGTTGGGACATTTGCCTATTGTCCATAAATTGAGGAAATCAATACTTAGCCATTTTTTACCTATTTCCCCCTTAGGAGGAACGATCATTGTCATGAAGTGCAGATAATGCTAAATTGGTCCCTAATTGTCATTTTTGACTATTTATTAAATTTTGAAGTAAAAAGCAAATAAAAGTTGTTAGTTAAACATTTACATTATTGGAAGAGCATCTTATGAAAATCAAACAAATCAGCCAAATATTGGCAGTTACAGCCCTCCTTGCTGGCTCTGGTGCTGCCATGGCAGCTAGTGCCACGATGGACAAAATTAAATCGTCGGGTGCAGTCACCATGGGCGTTCGTGAGTCCTCCATTCCGATGTCTTACACCACTGGTGACAGTCGTTTTGACGGATATCACGTTGAAGTCTGTCGCATGATTTTGAACGATATTAAAGACAAGTTGGGCTTGAGCACTTTGCGCATTAACTATCAACCAGTTACATCTCAGAATCGCGTACCTTTAGTACAAAACGGTACAGTCGATATTGAGTGCGGCACAACAACCAATAATGCTAATCGTGCAAAAGATGTTGGATTTGCAAACACGCTCTATGTTGAAGAAGTGCGCATTGCAGTGAAAGCCAATTCAGGCATTAACTCGATTTCCCAGTTAGCTGGAAAAAAAGTAGCAACTACTACCGGTACTACCTCAGTTCAATTGTTGCGTAAGCATGAAAAAGCCAATAATGTGAATTTTGATGAAGTCTTTGGTAAAGATCATGCTGATAGTTTCTTGCTCTTGGAGTCTGGCCGTGCTGATGCCTTCGTGATGGATGGCTCAATCTTGGCCGGTAATATTGCTAGCGCTAAAAACCCAAAAGATTTCAAAATTGTTGGTGAGGTTTTGAGTACTGAGCCAATTGCGATTATGGTTCCTAAAAATGATCCAGAATTCAAGGCAGCAGTAAATGCAGCCATTGCCAAGATTGTTGCAAACGGTAGAATGCCTGCACTTTGGGACAAGTGGTTCTTAAAACCAATTCCACCTAAAAATGTTGTGGTTGGTCTTGAGTTATCACCAGCTACTAAAAATGCGTGGGCTAACTTGAATGACAAGCCAGTAGAAGACTACGCGCAGAAAAAGTAATCTATGGCGTTAGATTTTGGTGTCTTTTGTAAAAGCACCTTAGATGGAGAAGCGGTTGATCACTGCTTCTCCTCATTATTTGGGCTGGGCCAAAATGCTGATCCCAGTTACTTAGACTGGCTGATGAAGGCATGGGGCTGGACTCTAGCAGTTGCTGCTCTAGGCCTTGCTATCGCATTAATTGTGGGTGCTGTAATGGGTACCTTGCGAACTCTTCCCGATACTGGAAGGGGTAGTAGGATACTCGTTCGGTTTGCTACGGCTTGGGTGGAGTTTTTTAGGAATATTCCTGTCTTGGTCCAGGTATTTCTTTGGTACCACGTGATCCCTTCATTTATTTTGCCTTTAAAGCTTCTTCCATCATATTGGTTGGTTAGTATTGCCCTTGGTTTTTATACTTCAGCGCGAATTGCAGAGCAGGTCAGGGCGGGTATTCAGTCATTACCTAGCGGTCAGCGTGCTGCTGCTACTGCATTAGGGATGACTACCACTCAAACGTATCGCTACATCATCTTGCCGATGGCGCTACGCATTGTGATCCCGCCACTTACTTCTGAGAGCATGAACGCGATTAAGAATTCTTCCGTAGCGTTTGCGGTATCTGTTCCCGAGCTCACTTTATTTGCAATGCAGGCACAAGAAGAAACCTCGCGTGGAGTTGAAATCTATTTGGCAGTGACCGGGCTTTATGCACTTTCGGCCTTTGGTATAAATCGGGTAATGGCACTCATTGAAAAGAGAAGTCGGATACCCGGATTTATCAGCCCATCTCATGATGCTAGTTTGGCTCATTAAGCGACCTTGATATGCTCAGTCTAGATCTAAGTTTTTATAACTGGGAATTATTTACTAATTACATTGTCAAAGGGTTGATATTTAGTATTCAGCTCACAGTCATTGCGACGATTGGCGGAATTGTGGTGGGCACCTTTTTGGCGCTCATGCGCTTATCAGGCCGTCCCGCATTAGTTTATCCAGCCACCATTTATATCAATACCATGCGCTCCATTCCATTGGTCATGGTGATTTTGTGGTTCTTCTTATTGATCCCCATGTTAATTGGTAAGCCTATCGGCGCTAACTTATCGGCTACGATTACTTTCATTGCTTTTGAGGCGGCTTTCTTTGCTGAAATTGTGCGCGCTGGTATTCAGTCGGTGCCTAGAGGGCAAACCTATGCTGCTGAGGCATTGGGAATGAATTACGGTCAAAATATGCGTTTGATTGTGTTGCCACAGGCATTTCGTAACATGGTTCCTGTATTTATGACTCAAACTATTATTTTGTTTCAAGATACTTCATTGGTTTACGCGATTGGCGCATATGACTTGCTGAAGGGGTTTGAGATTGCAGGTAAGAACTATGGCAGGCCAATTGAGACTTATGTATTGGCAGCATTAACCTATTTTGTCATTTGCTTTTCACTTTCTAAGGTTGTTCGTAAGATTCATGCCAAAGTTGCGATCATTCGCTAATTTATTTTTATGCTTGCTACCAATTACATAGACCCTCATGATTGAACTTCAAAACGTTTCTAAATGGTATGGCTCTTTTCAGGTTCTGACTGATTGCAGCACCTCAATCAATAAGGGTGAGGTCGTAGTGATTTGTGGTCCCTCTGGATCAGGCAAATCTACACTGATTAAAACCATTAATGCTTTAGAGCCTTTTCAG
>JBILYO010000072.1:0-9513 GCA_044377685.1 Polynucleobacter sp.
ACCTTGAAAAGAAGCATAAAAAAAGGCATTTTCTAAGATTTGTAGAGCATTAGGGCTACCCTTATAAGGAGTAACATATTGCCACGCAACAACCCCTTAAGGTTCTGAGATGTCAATTAGTAATCCTGAATTTTCAAGTTCTACGCTTTTAAAGCCTGTACAGGTTCATGGATCTGGTGGAGAGCATAAAAAAAGTCTCGGAGTAATGATGTTAGCTGCCATAGGCGTGGTCTTTGGCGACATTGGAACAAGCCCTCTTTATGCGCTAAAAGAATGCTTTGATGCTAATCACGGCATTGCTTATACGCCCGAAGCACTTTTTGGTGTGATCTCAATGATGATCTGGGCATTGATCTTAGTTGTGACCGTTAAATATGTATTGTTTGTGATGCGCGCTGATAATAAGGGAGAGGGCGGAGTGCTCTCGCTGATGGCATTAGCACTACGCTCATTTGATAACAAATCAAAAAGCTATTACTTTTTTATGATTATTGGAATGCTGGGGGCATGCATGCTCATTGGCGAGTCCGTTATCACACCTGCAATTTCAGTTTTATCAGCGGTTGAGGGAATTAATATTGCTGCGCCTGGATTAAGCAAATACATTATTCCTATTTCATTAGGGATCCTAGTAGCCTTATTTGCGATTCAAAAATATGGCACTGCTGCCGTTGGTAATTTGTTTGGCCCCATTACCCTTGTATGGTTCTTAACGCTCGCTGCATTGGGAATCTGGAATATTGGTGATGCACCGCAGATCATATCGGCCTTCAATCCCTGGTATGCCATCACTTTTATTTCGCAACATCCCACTACTGCTTACATCGTCATGGGGGCGGTAGTATTGGTGGTTACTGGAGTGGAGGCGCTCTACTTAGATATGGGGCATTTTGGTCGTAATCCAGTTCGCTATGCCTGGCTTTTAATAGTGCTGCCAAGTTTGCTCATTAATTATCTTGGCCAAGGTGCTTTGCTACTTTCAAATCCAGAAGCCATTAAAAATCCTTTTTATCTGATGGTTCCCGATTGGGCGCTATGGCCTACTGTTGGTTTGGCAACAGCTGCTACTGTGATTGCATCTCAAGCCGTGATCTCAGGCACTTACTCCTTGGTAAGCCAAGCAATCCTATTGGGCTTTTTGCCCCGCATGAAGATTATGTTTACCTCAGATTCTGAACAAGGCCAAATCTATATTCCTCTTGTGAATTGGGCCTTGCTATTTATGGTGGTGGTCACCATCGTTGAATTTAGAGAATCGGTTAATTTAGCAGCAGCTTACGGTATTTCAGTAACCTCCACTATGTTAATCACTACCATTTTGCTTGCAGTAGTCATGCTCAGAGAATGGAAGATGAATGTTGTTTTGGTGACTTTAATTACAGCCACTTTCTTCATTGTTGATTTGGCTTTCTGGAGCGCTAACCTGATTAAGATTGAACATGGTGGCTGGTACCCATTGGCTCTTGGCTTGATTTGTTTTACTTGTTTAATTACCTGGTATCGCGGACGTCAGATCTTGCGTAAACGAGCTATCGAAGGGGGTATTGAGCTCGGCAGCTTTATTGAGGGATTATTGGCGCACCCACCATATCGCGCTGAGGGAACAGCTGTGTTTTTAACTGCTCATGTTGACTATTTGCCAGTGTCTTTCTTGCACAACCTTAAACATAATCATGTCCTTCATGAAAGAGTCTTTTTCTTAAAAGTGAGCATTTGGGATGTGCCCTATGTCAACGATGACGAGCGCATTACTCTCAAAGATTTGGGTGGCAATATCTTCGTAGTTAGGGCGATTTATGGTTTTAAAGAAACTCCAGACATGGCTTCCATCATTCATCTGATTGAGCATCATTTCAAGATGCACTTTGACATGATGAATACCTCTTTCTTCTTGTCCCGCGATACGATCGTCCCATCTCCAACTCCAGGCATGGCTTTGTGGCGTGAACGCTTGTTTTGTTGGATGTATCAAAACGCAGGTCGGCAGTCAGACTTCTTTAATATTCCAGCCAATCGCTTGGTTGAACTTGGTGCCAAGGTGGAAATTTGAGAAAACAACTGCCTTTTCGCCCCAAAGTATTTCTTGGAATATGTTTGACGGTTTGCTCATTGAGTGGATTGGTATTTGCTACTCCTGCGGAGGAAGCTGAGCTAGAGCAGTTAGTGAAAATAGAGCAAGACTTGGAGCTTCAGAGAGAGTGGACTGAGTTCAGATGGAAGCAAGCTTCTTCGCAATGCTATTTAAATTTTTGGGTTAATTACTGTATCGGTAAGGCTAGGGCAGAGTATCGAGCAGAATTAGATCCCATTAGGGCGCAAGAAGTTCAAGTACGTAACACTCAGCGCAAACTCCGTGAGAGTTTAAAAAATCAGGAAGATATTAAGCGCGCAACTGAACGTGCTTCAGCTGAAAAAGCGGCCGAGCGAGCTGCAAATCAAAGAGAGTATGAAGCGAAGCAAAAAGCTGCTGCAGAAAGAGCTGCAGATTTAGAGCAGCGTCGCAAGGATGCCCCTAAGCGGGCGCAAGAAAATAAAGCAGGAACACAACTCGACTAATTCAGTTGAGCGCATATACATTAGGTAATTTCTTGGCTAAAGTTAAAACAATCTACATTTGTCAATCCTGTGGCGGTACTTCTGCCAAGTGGCAAGGGCAGTGCCCCTCCTGTGAAGCTTGGAACACTATGGAGGAGGGCTTACCAGAGCAAAGTTCAAACTCTCGGTTTCAGGGCTTGGCACAATCATTACCAAGGCAAAAACTATCCTCCATTACTGCGGAAGATTTACCTAGATTTAGTACTGGCGTTGAAGAATTTGATCGCGTCTTAGGTGGCGGTCTAGTCCCAGGTGGGGTTGTGCTCTTGGGCGGTGATCCTGGAATTGGTAAATCGACATTACTTCTGCAAGCCTTGGCTCAAATGAGCTCTGCTGGAATGAATGTTCTTTATAGCAGTGGTGAAGAGTCTGCGGCTCAGATAGCCTTACGTGCAAGGCGCATTGCTCTAGAGGCGCCTCAATTAGAAGTCTTGGCTGAAATTCAGCTAGAGAAATTGTTGTCCATCATGCATACCGTAAAACCTCAAGTCTTGGTGGTCGACTCAATTCAGACTTTGTATTCTGAAGTGCTGAGTTCAGCACCAGGATCTGTAGCGCAGGTAAGAGAATGCGCAGCTCAACTAACTAGAGCAGCAAAATCGAGTGGCATCTGTATCTTGATGGTAGGCCATGTTACTAAAGATGGTCATTTAGCTGGCCCGCGAGTCTTGGAGCATATTGTGGATACCGTCCTTTATTTTGAGGGCGATACCCACTCTTCATTCCGTTTAGTGCGCTCTATTAAAAATCGTTTTGGTGCCGTTAATGAGTTAGGCGTTTTTGCCATGACAGAAAAGGGCTTGCGAGGTGTCAGCAATCCTTCTGCAATCTTTTTATCGCAACATGAGCAGATGGTTCCCGGTGCCTGTGTATTAGTGACTCAAGAGGGAAGCCGTCCCTTGTTGGTTGAGATTCAGGCCTTAGTAGATACTGCTCATGTGCCCAATCCACGTCGTTTGGCTGTTGGTTTGGAGCAAGCCCGTTTAGCAATGCTCTTAGCAGTATTGCATCGTCATGCCGGCATAGCTTGTTTTGACCAAGATGTTTTTTTAAATGCAGTGGGTGGGGTAAAAATATCTGAGCCAGCAGCAGATTTGGCAGTACTTCTGGCAATTCAATCTTCGATTCGCAATCGTGCCTTGCCAAAAGAGTTAATCGTATTTGGAGAAGTTGGATTGGCTGGTGAAATCCGACCATGCCCACGTGGACAAGAGCGTTTGAAAGAGGCTGCTAAGCTTGGATTCACGGTGGCCATTATTCCAAAGGCCAATATGCCTAAGGCAAAGATTCCAGGATTAAGAGTGATTCCTGTTGAGCGCATTGATCAAGCGATTACCGCTGCTGCCGAACTCAATTAAGTCTTAGCGTAGGTCTTCTGCCTGTATTAAGAGTACTTGTTCTTCGCCAGCAGAAACCTCCATCCAAATCACCGGAATTTGAGGAAAGGCTTTTTTGAAATTCTCAAATTCATTACCAATCTCTAGCAACAAAGCTCCCCTCTCAGATAAATAATCTGGCGCGGCTGCAATGATGCGACGAATTAAATCCATACCATCATCACCCCCGGCTAATGCAAGTGTGGGTTCGGCCTGATATTCGGCGGGCAATATGCTCATAGAGTGAGCATTGACATAGGGTGGATTGCAAATAATGAGATCAAAAAGATTGTCATCATTTGGCTCAGGTAGGGCATCCCATAGGTCCCCATTGAGCAGTTCAATTTGTGAATTCAGGTGATGGCGGTCAATATTGCGTGCCGCTAGCGAGAGGGCCGGCATGCTGATATCGCAAGCACTCACATGAATATCTGGGCATGACAGGGCTAGCAAGATGGCAAGAGAGCCATTACCAGTACAAAGATCTAAGACTTTTCCATCTGCTGGTAGCCAAGACTCCAACGTACCCTCTACGATGAGCTCAGCAATCCAAGAGCGGGGCACGATACTTTGCTCACTGCAATAAAAGGGGACACCCATTAACCACGCTTCTCCCAAAATATAAGCTAGAGGTTTGCGGGTTGCAATTCTTTCATTGGTAATGTGTATCGCGTTTTGAATTTGCTCTGTGTTGATGGTTTGGTCTAAGTAATCGAGCGCCTCGCTAGGACTTAAACCAAGTTGCTTGCTAGCAATCCAGAGAGCCTCACTATGAGAGTCAAGGGCTCCGTGGCCGTAATGCAAATTGGCTGCTGCTAATTTTTGTGCAATGTTTTCAATGCACTGATTTAGGGTGAGGGATTGTGAAGACTCAGGGTCCATGATCCATTGGAGATAGGTAAGTGGAGCAGAAGACAGTTAAGCAACCAGCTTCTCTAGCGTTCTGCGGTAAATATTTTTCAGAGGCTCAACGTTATCAACGATGACACATTCATTAATCTTATGACTTGTAGCGTTTAGGGGTCCAAACTCGACAACTTCTTTGCATACTTTAGCAATGAAGCGACCATCACTTGTGCCACCAGTTGTAGATAACTCGGTATGCACACCAGTTTCTGCCTTGATGGCTGAGCGCAAGGCACTCGCTAAAGTGCCGTCACCAGTAATAAATGGGCTGCCACCTAAGTGCCAGTCAATTTCAAAATCAAGTCCAGCGTCTTTGAGAATCTTTTCAACTCGCTCGCGCAGTTGTTCTGGTTTGCTCTCGGTAGAAAAGCGGAAGTTAAAGTCTATTGCGAGCTCGCTAGGGATGATATTGTTAGCGCCGGTCCCTGCATGAATATTAGAAATTTGAAAGCTGGTAGGTTGGAAATATTCATTCCCTTTATCCCATTCAGTCTGAGAAAGGCTGGCAATCGCTGGAGCTGCAAGATGAATGGGATTCTTGCCTAAATGTGGATAGGCAATATGCGCCTGAATCCCATTGATTTTCAATTTACCCGAGAGTGAGCCGCGTCGACCATTCTTGATCATGTCACCAAGCTGATCTACTGAAGTGGGTTCGCCAATTACACAATAGTCTAGTCGCTGACCTTGCTTTTGGAGTCGCTCACACATAATGACCGTACCATCATGTGCGGGACCTTCTTCATCGCTAGTAATTAAAAAAGCAATCGAGCCTTGATGATCAGGATGGTGAATGATGAATTCTTCTGTAGCAACCACGAAGCCTGCTAATGAGGTCTTCATATCGGCGGCACCGCGACCATAGAGCATGCCATCACGGATAGAAGGTGTAAATGGATCACTGTCCCACTTTTCTAATGGACCTGTTGGGACAACATCGGTATGACCAGCAAACATTAAAACTTTGCCCTGATCTCCAGCCTTACCTTTTTTAATGGCCCACAGATTAGTCACCTGAAAATCTTCTGGACCACTAACAACACTTTCTGTATGAAAGCCAATGGCTTGCAATCTTTTGGCAATCAGATCTTGGCAGCCGCCATCGACTGGCGTGACAGAGCGGCATGCGATCAGAGCTTCGGTCAGGTTAAGGGCTGCACTCATAAATAATCTTTATTGAACTTAATCGCGAAGTAATTCATTGATGGCTGTTTTTGCTCTAGTCTGAGCATCTACTTTCTTGACGATCACTGCAGCATATAAGCTGTATTTCCCGCAAGCTGAAGGAAGAGAGCCTGGAACAACCACCGATCCAGCGGGCACTCGGCCGTAATGTACTTCGCCAGTTTCGCGGTCATAAATCTTGGTACTTTGACCGATATAAACACCCATGGAAAGTACTGCATTTTCTTCAATGATGACCCCTTCAACCACTTCTGAGCGGGCACCAATAAAGCAGTTATCTTCAATAATGACTGGCCCAGCCTGAATCGGCTCTAAAACACCACCAATTCCTACGCCACCAGAAAGGTGAACATTTTTACCGATTTGGGCGCAAGAACCTACCGTAGCCCAGGTATCAACCATAGAACCCTCGCCTACATAGGCGCCAATATTGACGTAAGAGGGCATCAAAACAGCATTTTTTCCAATAAATGAGCCTCGGCGAGCTATCGCAGGAGGTACTACCCTGAAACCACCTGCAGCAAAGTCAGCTGCTGTGTAGTTTTCGAATTTGCTCGGAACCTTGTCATAGAACTGGGTATAGCCTCCTGCAGCCATGGGTTTATTGTCCTCAAGGCGAAATGAGAGCAAAACAGCCTTCTTAACCCATTGATTCACTTCCCATTGCCCAACGCCACGGCGTTCGGCTACGCGAATACTACCGTCATTTAGACCCTCTAATACCGTATTTACGGCGCTACGAACATCCGCCGGGGCGCTTTGTGGGGAGAGGTTTGTCCGGTTTTCCCAGGCTTGTTCAATGATGTTTTGTGGTGATTGGCTCATGCTTTTCAGTTAACTATCGGATTGTTAAGGGATTTTGTCCCTGGAGGTGGATTAATCATTATATCGATGGGGCAAAAACACGTCTAAGTTGCTTCAAGCTTGCTATCATCTTCTCACTTTAGGTGTAAATTTTTACACCTTTTATTTGAACCCCTTTTTTCCCTGCAAAGTACGCCGTGCAACTGAAATCTATCAAACTTTCCGGCTTTAAGTCCTTCGTTGACCCAACCCATTTTGAATTGCCAGGCCAATTAATTGGCGTTGTAGGACCTAATGGTTGCGGAAAGTCAAACATCATCGACGCCGTCCGTTGGGTTTTAGGCGAATCTCGCGCTAGTGAACTGCGTGGTGAATCCATGCAGGACGTTATTTTTAACGGTTCTGGTTTACGTAAGCCATCGGGTCGCGCAAGTGTCGAACTCATTTTTGATAATTCTGACGGACGTGCTCAAGGACAGTGGAGCGCGTTTACTGAATTAGGTGTGAAACGGGTTTTGACGCGTGACGGTAATTCAAGTTACTACGTTAACAACCAAGTTGTTCGTCGTAAAGATATCCAAGATATTTTCTTGGGCACTGGTATGGGTCCAAGAGGTTACGCCATTATTGGTCAGGGAACGATTAACCGTATTTTAGAATCTAAGCCAGAAGAATTACGTGTGTTCTTGGAAGAAGCAGCAGGTGTTTCTAAATACAAGGAGCGCCGTAAAGAAACTGCTTCTCGTTTGGAAGACACCGTAGAGAATCTCACTCGTGTTGAAGATATTTTGCGAGAGTTAGATCAACAATTAACGCGCTTAGAGAAGCAAGCAACAGTTGCTGAGCGCCATGCTGAGTTCTCTATGCAGATGAAGTCCCAGCAACAGTTGCTGTGGTTTGTGCGTCAAACAGAAGCCGGTAAAGAGCAAGAGCGTCATGCCAATGGGATTCGTCACACTCAGGTCGATCTAGAAGAGCAAACTGCGAAGTTACGTCATGCCGAGGCTGGGCTAGAGACCATGCGCACTCAGCAATACACATTACAAGATAAGGTTTCGCAAGCCCAAGGTGATTTATATCAAACTAACTCCGATGTGAGTCAGGTTGAATCACAGATTCATTATGTACAAGAAGCCCGTCAACGCCTACAGCAACAAATTCAGGATTTACAAGCCCAACTCCAACGTTGGACGGTGCAAGAAACGGATGCCGCGCAAGCGCAACGTACTGCCGAACATGACTTAAGTTTGGCGGCTGAAAAAGAGGCTACTTTGTTAGCCCAATTGGCTGACTTAATGGATCAAATGCCAAGTCGTGATGATGCCTATCAAAATGCTAACAATGGCTTGAATGCAGCGCGTGATAGTTTGGCTGCTATTGAGCAACGTTTGGCAAGTCTGGGTGAGCGCATGCGCGCAATGACTGCGCAGTCTGATGAGTTAAAGGGGCGCGAAGCTCGTTTAACAAGTGAATTAGATGGTATGCGCCGACCCGATGCCCAAGCGCTTCAAACAGCGATTGATCGTCAGACCATGGCGCAGCGCAAAGTAGATGAATCCAAGCAACGCGCTCAAGATACTCAGCAACGAGTACCTGCAGCTGATGAGGCCAGAAATACTGCCCAACAGAATGTTCAAACGGCGAACCATGATGTCGCTCAAACAGAAGCTAAATTAACAGCCTTAACTGCTCTCCAAGCTAGTGTCCAAGCTCAAGGAAAGATTGGTCCATGGTTAGAAAGTAAGGGCCTTAAAGAAAGTAAGCGTCTGTGGCAAGAACTCAAAGTAGAGAGCGGCTGGGAAGCTGCACTTGAGTCAGTATTGCGTGAGCGTTTAGCCGCAGTCACCGCAAAGAGCGTGCAAGAAACTTTGGCTTTGGCTAATGATGCGCCACCTAGTCGTTTGGCGATATTGCTGGCAGATGACATTACTCCTGCGCATACCTCTGCTCCTGCAGACTTTGCACCATTACTAAGCCGTGTTAAGAGTGCAGGCGCCACTAATCTGACTTCTGTTTTACAGGAGTGGTTGGATAATATTTATATTGCATCAAGCTTAGAAGATGCTTTGCATCGTCGCGAAAAGTTACCTGCTGGAGGTGCATTCGTTACTCAGCAGGGTCATTTAGTTAGTCGTGTTGGAGTTCAGCTCTATGCGGCCGATTCTGAGCAAGCGGGAATGCTTGCTCGTGCTCAAGAGATGGAAAGCCTTGAAAAGCAACTCCGCGCACAGCGGCTGATGCAAAGTGAATTACAGGGTGAATTGGATCAATGTGCTGCCAATTACCAAGCTGCACATCAAGCAGCGGAGCAGGCTCGGATAAATGCAGAACATGCGGTTCAAGAGGCCCATGGTTTTGAAGTTGAGAGAATGCAACTGACTCAGGCTGAAGAGCAATATAGTATTCGTGCTGCTCAAATTCAGAATGAGTTGGGTGAATTACATCAGCAAATGCAACAATTAAATACCACTCAGGAACAATCTGCTAGCGAATTATCTGAATCCGAAGATTCTAAGCAGGGCTTACAGGCGGCATTAACATCTGCACAAGAAAAGTTGGAATTAACGACTCAAGAGCGCGATCGTTTACGTGAATCATCGCGTGCTGCCGAGATGGCTGCTCAAGAAGCTGCTTTTGCAACTCGCTC
>JBILYO010000212.1:0-3138 GCA_044377685.1 Polynucleobacter sp.
TGAAAATAAGCCAGGCGCTGGCTCAAGTATTGCTGCTGAGCAAGTGACTAAGTCTGCTCCAGATGGATACACCATCCTTATTGCCAGCCCGAGTAGTATTTCTGTGAATCCAGCGCTAAATCCCAAGTTGGGCTACAAGCCAAGCGATCTACAGCCGATCAGCAAAATTACGAGCTCACCAGTGGTGATTGCCGTTAATCCTGCTACTGGAATTAACTCTGTCAAAGAGTTAATTGCTAAGGCGAAGCAAGATCCAGGCGCTCTTAATTACGCCACTTCTGGAAATGGTTCCGCGCCACACTTAGCAGCTGCATTATTTAGTCAGATTGCGGATATTAAAATGACGCACATTCCTTTTCGTGGTGGATCTTTAGCGATTCAGTCGGTTATTGCTGGAGATACGCAGCTGACCTTTGGTACTCCCCCTTCAGTTTTACCGATGATTCAAGCGGGGCGTTTAAAGGGTCTGGCGATCTCTGCAAAAGAGCGTTCACCACTTGCCTCAAGTCTTCCTGGGATGAGAGAAGCAGGTCTTCCAGATTACGCAATTGAGTTTTGGTATGGCCTATTTGTGCCAGCTGGTACTCCCCAAGCCATTGTGCAAAAGTTGTATGACGCTACTCAAGAGGCCTTAAAGCAACCCAATGTTAAAGCCTCGCTAGCACGAGAGGGGACAGATGTTTCACTCTCTACTTCACCCGCACAGTTTGCAAAATTTTTGTCTGAAGATGAAAAATTCTGGGTAAAGTTGGTTAAGAGTGCAGATGTCACTGTAGATTAAAAATACTAAATAAATACAAGATGAAGGCCATCATGAACATAAAAAAACTAGAGATTGTTGCTACGGCAGTGGCAAGAAGGCTGCAAAACTATCACATCTTACTAAGTCAGGATTAAGATCAGAAGTCCTCTTTCTCTTAAGCACTTTTTAAGCGAGTGCTTTTGCGGGTTTTTTCATAAAAGCTATTCGGTTTAGTGCTAACCCACTGAATAAACTTCTGCATATCAGGATGCCCCTTGAGAATGGCAGCATGATTGAATTGATTTGCCAATTCTGTTTCTGTAAATAAGGCATGAATTTGCTTATGGCAAATGCGATGCAAGTATTCAGTAGATTTACCACCTTTGGACTTTGGTATCAGGTGATGTGCATCCTTTTGTGAGCTAGGAATAGCTCTGTCACATATCGGGCATAGCAAAACAGGATCCCGCTTTGTTAAAACAGGCTCCAGAGAGATCAATTTTTGCCTAATTTTGCCGATCATTTAAAGATTTCCAGTATGAATTCCTTGTGATATCCATATTCTTAGATATATATAGGACCTCAGCTAGTTTATTGAATAAGTCTTAAAATTACTGAATGGACCAGAATCTTCAAAAATTAACCCTTTTTTATGATGGTGCTTGTCCTTTATGTCAGGCAGAGATTCTGTTTTTGTCAGGCCGTAATCAGGCGGATTTGTTGGGTTTTGTCGATATCAATTCCAAAGCTTACGATCCACTGAAAGTCGGAGTGTCCTGCGAAGAGGCTTTAGCTGCCATGTATGGGCAATACGCAGATGGCACCCTGATTAATGGTGTAACAGTTTTCCCTGAGGCATATCGTAGGGCGGAGCTACCAACATTGGCTTGGATTTTTTCTAGAAAATCAATGCAACCTATTTTAAAGATGGGCTACCGTTTTTTTGCGAAGAATCGACATGCAATTTCTAGAGTATTTGGGCCGGGAGCTTTATGGTTGGTTAAGACTAAAGTTTAAAACGCATAGGCTTTAAAAAGATTACGTTATTTATTGAGGAATTTGGAGTCAAGATGAGAATAGAAGATACTGATCCAGCAAGACATGCCGGTATTGAATACCCAATGGAAGTTGGTGCACCAGTTTTTGCTCCCATTAAAGTGGTTGAAGAAAAAGATAAGGCAGTGAATGTCGCTCGACAGAATGCCAAACTAGAATATGACCGCATTATGGAGCAAGCTGAAGTTCTCATGAAGCAAGCAAGAGCTTTGCAAGCCAGGCTAGATGCCACCGAAATGGTTCATTGCGCTAAATTTGGTTTTAACCCTATTCATGGAAAAATTTATCACCTCTATTACGATGAGCGTAATCAGACAAATCTACTGATTCAAAATGGCCCTAAAGATTGGAGCTGCGGTATTCCAGATGGATGGAATTATTTAATGGCCGTCAAAAAATTAGGTGATAGTACTTGGGCAATCATAGAAGACGACGAGGTCGTTTGAAAATTTTAATTCTTCGTTTGTTATGGGTCTTACTGGGCTCATCAGTAGCCATTAGTTTGGCTTTATGGGCTACGAATGTTTTTTCTCCACTGATGTTGGCATCCTTAGGTGGGACTGCATTATTTTTATTCGTGATGACTACGGCACCAGCTGCACAACCAAGAGCAGTCTTTGGTGCCCATTTAATTAGCGCCCTTATTGGCATCATTGCCTACCAATTATTCGGAGATGCTTTTTGGGTTTATGTGCTTGCGGTAGTGGTGACGATTGCTGTCTTATTAATAGTGCGATGCGTCCATCCCCCCGATGGAGCAAACCCGCTGATCATGATCCATGGACATGCTGACTTTATTCATTTGGGAATATCGGTCTTATCTGGCGTCACCATTATCTTTGTCGTTGCTTATATTTGGAGTCGACTAGGAGTGGGCTCTGTAAAATATCCTGTCTCTTGGACTCAGCCTTCACCCCCATCCTTTAACGGGAGTATTTGGGAAAAATAAATAAATAAGGTGCGGTGGGGGTAGATGGTTTTTTGCTACCTCAGGCACATTAGCTTAAGGGCAATTACTTAAACACATCTCTTTATATCTACAGTAGAGTGTTCTCTTTTAGAGCTCGGTATTTCAAGATAAGGTTTTGATGATGAGTAATACAAAAGTGGATGAAATAATCAATGCGCGAATATCTACAAGGGCTTTCACCCAGGCATTACCCTCACGCGATTTAATTAACCATATCCTTCAGGTAGCCAGTAGAGCGCCATCAGGAGTAAACACGCAGCCTTGGAAAGTTTATGTCTTAGAGGGAAAAATTCGAGATGAGCTTTGTGAAAAAGTCTGTCAAGCCTATGAAGCTGTTTCAAACAATCCTGCTTTAGCGGATGAATATAAA
>JBILYO010000234.1:0-2663 GCA_044377685.1 Polynucleobacter sp.
ATCAGTTTTACTATAGATTGGCATAGATAATATGTACTCTTTACTACGCCCCTTCAAACTATTCATCAACTCCAATATAGCGGGCACATCATAGCGCTCCAGCACATTAGACCCTCGCTCTAAAGCTGACTTTAACCATCCATCTAAAGATATAATTACGGATGATTTACCTTGCTGCATCAGCGCATCTTGTAAGCAGCGTGCCAGTGTGCTCTTACCAGTTCGCGAAGGACCACCTAAAAAGACCATCTCACCTACTGTGATTTCTTGAGCGAGCGTTTCACAGCGCTTTAAAAGCCTTGGGTAGTGATGCAATATCAAGTCGACTGCCATCGGTAAATTCGGCGCAATGAAATCGGGTAACACAGCATACTTTTCATCCAAGCCTGCTGCGCCCGTTTCGAGCAAAATGGAGCGCACGCCTGCAGTATGGGCAGCCAACAGGTCAGCCGTACTATCGCCAATCATCCAAGAAGCAGAAAAATCGGCATTGAGATCTGCCCTTGCCTGCTTTAGCATCCCAATAGCCGGCTTGCGACATTGACATGCAATCTTGAGCTCAGGCACCTCATTGGCAAAGCCTTGGTCAGGATGGTGGGGGCAATAATAAATACGGTCAAGGTAAGCACCCTCTTGACCTAAGAGCGTCTGCATCTTGTAATGCACCTGCTCTAGCTCTTCTGGAGTGCAATTGCCACGGGCTATGACGGGCTGATTAGTCACTAAGACGGCACGATAGCCTGATTTGTTTAGAGCACTAATGGCTTTGGCAGCACCGGACAACAATTCAAAGTCTTCAAGCCTGGTCAAATGATCAACTAAGTGATTGATCGTGCCATCGCGATCTAAAAAAACCAACTTTTGTTTAAAACGCAGATTAGCCCCTGCAATCAGCCCAGACTCATACTGAGCACACACTTTATCTAAGCGCGCTGGTGTTCCACAATCCTTAATATATTCCGGGCTGTTATAGCCCCGTAGCACTACCCCTTGCTTAATGAGTGCTGGAAAAATATCTTTGCCAAAATCAAGTGGCTGCGTATTACCTACCCAAGCTTGCAAAGCCGATTTACGAAAATAGTACAAACCGGCATTGACCAAATTAGGTAGATATACATTTGATTGATGCGGGTAAGGATAAAAAGCGGTGATTCTATTGCTTGCATCCATTCCCACTAAATCAGAATCTTGCGGGTGATCATTGGGGTGTAAAAAAAGTGATGCACCAGCGCTTGGATCTTGCTCATGAAATGCTTGAAATCGCGCTAAATCAATATCGAACATCGTATCGCCATAGACGACTAAAAAATCATCGGCTAGTAAAGGCAAGATATTAATTGTCGCGCCTGCTGTGCCGAGTGGCATGCCATCATCAATACATTGAATATCAATATTCCACTGATCACGGCTCTGGCAAAAATCCATGATCTGTTGAGCTCCATGATTGACTAAGATCAAAATCTGATCAAAACCATAACTTTTGAGTAATTCAATTTGTCGCTCGAGTAATGGCTTGCCGCAAATATCAATTAAGGGCTTAGGCAGACCTTGAAGTCGCTCTTGTAAGCGTGTTCCTTTGCCCCCAGCCAGTATGACGGCTTGCTTCATTATTTTGACTGTTCAGCCAGAATTTGTTCAATTGCCAAACGCACGGCTTGCTCTGAAGAGAGCTTTGGAGTCCAGCCTAATTTTTTGAGTTTTTCTATGCTGTATTGAAAGCGCGGCACATCGCCGACCCAACCTTTATCGCCCTGCCCATAAGCAATGGCAGCACTTGGGGAAACTGCTTGAACGACCATCTGCGCAATATCACGCACATAGATGCCCTCATCGCCTGCGCCAATATTAAAGTAGTTAATCGAATCATTCGCACGCTCTTGAATGGTGAGCATGGCATCAATTAAATCGTGTACATGCAGATAGCCTTTTTTCTGGCTGCCATTACCTAAAACTTCTAATTGATCTGGTGTTTTTTTCAGCTTTGCAATGAAATCCAAAATGACTCCGTGGGTTGCTGGCGTACCAATCACATTGGGAAAGCGATAGATATACGCCCGCTTTAAAAAGCTCTCCACTGAAGCGCTGATTAATGCTTCAGAAGCCAACTTCATCGCCCCGTAATTAGAAATCGGAAATAAGGGACCGATGTCTTCATCTAGTAAACGTTCGCCTAAATCACCATAGACCGCCGAAGTTGATGCAAAAGCCAATACGTCAATCTGATAGCGCTTCATGATTTCTAAAGTGTTATAGGTCGTCATGAAGGTATCACGTAAATCAATTGCGGCATCACTAATACCAGCAGGAATATCTGAATTGGCAGCTAAATGCCACACCTCAGTAATGGCTTGATTCTTTAGATAATCACCAATACATTTTTCATAAGCAGCTAGATCACATAGATCTAGCTGTGCAAAAGTAAACAGAGGGTTAGTTTGTAAGCTGGCAACATTGGCTATCGATCCACGGCATAAATTGTCGATGCCAATCACCGCCTTTTGCTCTGCAAGGAATTTGCGCGCTAAATTAGAACCAATAAATCCAGCGACGCCAGTAATCAAAATGGCCATAAGAGTAGATATCCATTGTTTGGATCAAGTAATGGCAATTTTATCACCCAGCATTGGTCCCAAATACAGATTGTTTTACGCTTAAGCCTTGAA
>JBILYO010000213.1:0-3136 GCA_044377685.1 Polynucleobacter sp.
CCACTGTGATATTGGCTGATTTAATCGCCCTATTCCAATAAGGTAACTCTTTCTTGAGTAATGCATCCATTGCCTGAGGATTGAGATAGCGCAACTCAATGCCAGCAGAATCTCCGCGCTCTTTGACTTCAGGCAAAGCTAAGCTTGTTTTCACAGAATCTGTCAGCTTAGTAATAATGGGTCCTGGTGTCCCTGCTGGAGCATATAAAGCTACCCATGCCTCCAATTGAAATGATGCCAAGCCAGCTTCAGCAGTTGTGGGTACATTTGGCATGCCCGGATGACGACTCTTGCCAGTAACGGCCAAGCCTTTTAACTTTCCGCTTTGAACATGCTGCATCACCGATGGCGGCGTTGTAATAAAGACTTGTACTTGACCAGCTAAAACATCCAGGATCGCTGGCCCAGAGCCTTTATAGGGTACATGCACCATATCTACTCCCGTACTTTGCTTAAATATCTCAGTGCCGATATGAGAAACAGAGCCATTTCCTTGGGACGCATAATTGAGCTTACCCGGATTGGCCTTTGCGTAAGCAATCAACTCTTTTAAATTATTTACAGGCACGGAGGGATGCACAGCAATCACGTTAGTTGAGACAGTTAATAGCGCTATGGGTGAAAAATCTTTAATGGGATCCCATTGAAGTTTATCCATCAGCGCAGGATTAGCAACGTGATATCCTGAGTACGAAATCAACAAAGTGTAGCCATCGGGTTTTGCTTTTGCGACATATTGGTAAGCAGTATTACCGCTCGCACCAGGCTTGTTATCGACTACTACTGGTTGCCCAATCACTCTCGTTAAAGGCTCGCTCAGTATGCGTGCAGAGGTATCGACTAAGCCGCCAGGAGGATTGGGCACTACTAAGGTAATAGGCCTGTCAGGAAATGTTTGTGCGTGTGTAATGACCGAAAACATGTAGACGCTCATTGCAATCAGAGCAGTCTTTATTAGGTAAATATGTTTCATGGAGATCTCCCTTGACTCTTATTGAGTATTTTTAAAATTATCTTTGACCGACTTTGACATTACCAAATATTGCCTGAGCTTCTCTTGGTAAACAACGCCAATAGCGCTCATTAGAGGCAACAGTACCATCCAGAGCGGTAGCTGCCTCCCAGGCCCAACGTGGCTTATATAAAAAGGCTCTTGCTAAGGCGATTAAATCAGCATCGCCCTTTTGTAAGATTTCTTCGGCTTGATGAGGATCGGTAATGAGCCCAACTGTCATGGTAGGTAGACCTGATTTTTCTTTGACAATCTTAGCAAAAGGAACTTGATAGTGTGGACCAATGGCAATTTTTTGTGCAGGAGAAATACCGCCAGATGAGATGTGAACATAGTTGGCACCTAAGGATTTAAGACTCGCCGCTAAGTCTGCCGTTTCCTCTGGAGTCCATCCTCCGTCTATCCAATCACTAGCAGATAATCGAATGCCTAAAACCCCTTGATATGCTGCTCGTACAGCCTTGAAGAGTTCCAATGGAAAACGAATGCGATTCTCAAATGAGCCGCCATATTCATCTTGACGCTGATTGGCTATCGGAGATAAAAACTGGTGCAATAAATATCCATGGGCACCATGCAATTCAACTCCATCGATACCAATTTTGTCCGAGCGTTTAGCCGCAACGACAAAAGCTTCTATTAATTCTTGTAAATCTCCTTTGGTGAGCTCATGTGGCAAGCGCTCTCCTTCTAATTGTGGAATAGCAGAAGGTGCATTCATTTCCCAGCCACCCTGATCTACCGGGAGTAATTGACCCCCGTCCCAAGGGGTAGCACTCGATGCCTTTCGACCAGCGTGAGCCAGTTGAATAAATACCGGCGTGGCAGGTGCCAATTTACGGGCTCTGAGCAATTTATCTGATAAGGCAGCTTCAGTACGGTCATCCCATAGTCCTAGACAGGCAGGTGTAATACGCCCCTCTGGAGTGACGGCAGTAGCTTCAATAATGAATAAAGCTGCCCCACTATTGAGTAAGTTTCCCCAATGCATCAGATGCCAGTCAGTAGCCTCACCATTCATGGCTGAGTATTGGCACATTGGGGCCACAACCACCCTATTCGCTAGCGTTAATGGGCCACGAGGGCTATTTAGGGTGTATTCAGAGAAAAGAAGACTCATATCGGACCTTTAAAAAACTCACAAAATGTAACAAATAACCAAAACAGACTTATAGCGATAAAATAGTCCAAAAGTAGAATAAACGAGACAGCGAAGTCCTGCACAACATTACACTCGGTCTCTTTATCATTTCTTTAACACCCTTGAAATAATAAGCACAAATGACTATGAATGCACCACAAGCTTTTGCATCAAAAGATGATACTGGACACTACGTTGGCGGCAAGCTCGTCAACCCCAAGGATGGACGTTTTTCTGACGTATACAACCCTGCCCAAGGATCTGTTGCCCGCAGAGTTGCTTTAGCTAGCCGTAAAGAGGTTGATGCTGCTGTGGCAGTTGCTCAAGAGGCATTTGTGAGTTGGGGCCAAACAAGCCCATTGCGCCGGGCCCGCATCATGTTCAAATTCCTGGAATTAATGAATGCCAATCGTGATGAATTAGCTGCCATCATTACCGCCGAGCACGGAAAAGTATTTACTGATGCCCAAGGCGAAGTCACACGTGGCATTGAAATCCTAGAATTTGCCACAGGTATCCCAGAATTACTCAAAGGTGACTACACCGAACAGGTTTCTACAGATATTGATAACTGGGTGATGCGCCAACCATTGGGCGTTGTCGCTGGAATTACCCCATTTAACTTCCCTGTGATGGTACCAATGTGGATGTATCCAATGGCGATAGCTTGTGGCAACACCTTTATCCTTAAACCAAGCCCTACTGACCCTTCTGCCGCATTGTTGATGGCAAAACTTTTAAAGGATGCTGGCTTACCGGATGGTGTCTTTAACGTTGTTCAAGGGGATAAAGAAGCGGTAGATGCATTAATTGAAAATCCAGATGTAAAGGCTGTCAGCTTTGTTGGATCTACCCCGATTGCAAACTATATTTATGAGCGTTGTGCCCACTTTGGTAAACGTTCACAGGCCCTGGGTGGTGCTAAGAATCATATGGTGATCATGCCCGACGCGGATATTGATAAGGCAATTGACGCGCTGGTG
>JBILYO010000073.1:0-9364 GCA_044377685.1 Polynucleobacter sp.
TAACTCCTGAAATCCAAGCTTGTAGCATTTTTCTGCTTCTGCTAAAAATCGCTCGTAACCTGGTAAATCTTCTGGGGCAAACTTAGCTACTTCAGCGCGCATTCTGGCAGGATCGCCGGTATAGTCAAAATGAGTGCCATCATCAAAGCGGATCCGATAAAAAGGATCCATTAAGCGTAGATCAACATCATCTGACATCTTCTTGCCACATAGTTCCCACAATTCATTAAGCAAGAAGGGTGCAGTAATAATGGTTGGGCCCGCATCAAAGGTATAGCCATCGCGATGATGGACGTATGCCCTGCCCCCGGGAGCATCCAATTTTTCTAAAACGATGACCCTATAGCCTTTGCAAGATAAACGAATGGCGGCTGCTAATCCACCAAAACCACTTCCAATCACAATCGCAGTGGATACGTCATCTTCCCTAAAGTCAGCTTTTTTTAGCATTTCCTCAAACCAACTTTTCTACAAAAAAATAGCGTCATATTGATCCTATGACGCTATTGGTTAGATCAAACTATAGATTACTTCATTGCCACCGATTTTGCTGGTGGAGGAGGAGCATCTTTAGCCTTCATCGCTGGCTTGGCTGGGCCAGTTAAGAAAGGATAATCTGACAACATCGATACCCCATAAAGCGGCTTGTAGGCACCTTGATGACAAGTACCGCAATTGGCTTTAGCAACATCGCCAGTTGGGCCTAGACGATGAGGCGGAAACAATCCCGTAATCGGCTCCATGTAATTATTGTTGATATCTTGTGCCATCCGAATGGCATACCAAGCCTTAGCTCTTTGTGGGGGACTCTCCTCCCATGAAGAGAAATTGCGGCTATTGTGACAATAGGTGCAATTAACGCCCAATGAGTTTGAGAAATGCATCATTAAGCCATATGTCGCTTCAGTCTCATTGATGCTGTGCTTATTGCCGGTTGGTAATGCCGTATCTCCTGCCACTCTAATATTGCTATTTTTCGAGAGGTATTGAGAAAAATAATCATTAGGCAATGACGAATAACCCGAGGCAGCAACCGGAGTATTTTGTCCATCTTTATTGCCCAGCAGTCCATTACCTGTTTGTTGTTTTGGCTCTTTAAACCAAACCTGCTGAGGAATATTATTACCCCGGTGACAGGTGTAGCAAGTCACACCAGTCTGAGCAACGTGATCTTGCCATTGAGTATTCACACGCTGAGTCATCTGAATCATGTTGCGTGAAACTTGCTTGGTATAGAGAGAGTCATCAGCAAAGTTCGCAGGATTATGGCAATAAGTACATCCCTGCTCTGGAGCAACCCAACTTGTCATAGACACCATGAACGCACTAAATTGGGCAACGCTCAGATTATTCAGAACCTTGACGTTTTTATATACAGCCCCTGCTTTTGGACCATCAGCTGACGCTGGTCCATATGAGACAGGTACCGCATTTTTTTCTGCTTGCTCAGCCAGTATCCGCGGGTTGTAAATCAAATCCATAGCGGTTCCACGATAACCATGCTGGACAGCTTCAATAGGTGGTCTCTCGCAGCCGGACATTAGCAAAATACCTGCCAGTAATGCCGGTAACATCAGAAATTTTCTTAGTTGTTTCATGGCTTATTTCCCTGGAATAGCAGGTGGAAGAGGTGGAATAAATCCGGTGGTAGCAGGGTCAGGCAATGGAGTTCCAAAAACATAAGGATAAGCAGGCGCAACATGATGCTTTACTGCCCATAGATACCAGTTATCCACTACTGTGCCGGTGAGCAAAATACCAATGCCGCCAACTAAAGGTGTTAACACAGCGAACCACCAGGCCCAACGGTGAATCGATTCCATGGTGGCATTAAAGCCCATGGTCCACCTCCAGAACAAAGCTGCTCTTTCTGAGGCTGTACCACGATCAACGATTTGCTCGATCTCACGCTCGCCACCAAAACGGCTCACTGCCAAAATAGTTGCACCGTGCATGGCAAATAAGAGTGCTGATCCATAGAGGAAGACAATCGAGAGCATGTGGAAGGGGTTATAGAATAAATTTCCATAACGCAGTGAAAAAGCAGCAGTCCAATCTAAGTGCGAGAAGACGCCAAATGGTACTGCTTCACTCCAGCTACCCATCATGATGGGGCGGATGAATCCCAATACCAGATATAACCAGATTGCTGCCAAGAAACCCCAGGCGATATGAGTACCCATACCTAAGGCAATAGCACGTCGATACATTCTTCCCCACCACAATAAAATCGATAGGGTAAGAAAAAAGCCCGCCATCATCCACCAGCCACCCTCATTAAGAGGCATGAATAAAGACAAGCCATGCTTTGGCAGCGGTGGATCTAAAGACAGCCAGAATAATTGGCGCACAAATTGAATTGGATCCCAGTTGACCGAGGCCAACATATTAAAGCCCATGATCTGAATGGCAATAATGCCAAAGAATAAAGAGGCAATGCCTAATCGCCCTAAATAAATTGGACCTAGTTGGGCATTGCCAAGACGGCCAAAAAGGTGATAAAGCTTGGGCTCTCCAAAGCGCTCACGCTCATCATAGGGGTCTATCGACACGCCATGATGTGGGGGCGCAACTACTTGGACTTGAGTAAAAAGGTTTTGATATTCCATAATTTTTATATTCCCCTCTTATCGCCAGATCGGCAGGTTCAACCACCAACCCCACCACTCCGGCCAACCACGTGTCCAAAATGGGCCGCTAATTACAATACATACGGCACTCCAGAAAACCGCTGCTAAAGCTAAAAATAATCCGAGGCGATGAATACCTAAAGTGCCAATCGAATAACCGATCGAATCTCTAAAGAAAGTATCTTCATGCTCAGGCGTTTTAACAAACTGCCCTTTCTGTGGATTGGTAGATGACAAGACCAAGCCGCCATGCAACACCAAAGCGAAGGTGGTTGCAAAGAATAAGGACACAGCGATCATATGCGCTGGGTTGTAATGGAAATGTAAGTACTGATAGCCCGTATTGGATACCCAATCGAGGTGACTCAAGATACCGTATGGGAAACCATGGTGCCATGCACCCATGAGTACAGGTCTAATGACTACTAAAGTGAAATAAGCGAACACCGCCATTAAGTAGGCATAAGGAACATGAAGGCCCATACCGAGTTTTCGGCAAATTTCGACTTCACGTAAGGCCCATGAAAGGAACGCACCTAAGGCACAGACTGTAATCAGCTGCCAGAGGCCTCCTTGCAATAAGGGGGCAAAACCTAATCCATAACTGAGATCTGGTGGCGCAATATTAATCTGCCAAGGGTTCCATGTTGGACCCTGTGAAGCACCCCATAAAATGAGTGCAGTGCCTAAGAAGGCAAAGAAGACGGTAGTAACACCGAAAAAACCTACATAAAACGGCCCTACCCAAAAATCGAATAAGTCCCCACCAACTAAGGTACCACCTCGAACTCGGTACTTTCTCTCAAAACTTAGCATGGCCATTTTTTATAATCTCCAATGAATGGATAAATAGGGTTGAGCTAAAAATCTGTTTAGCCTAACCCTATTCACCATTTTTTTATACAAATTACTTTGCTGCTGGAACTGATGGTGGCATTGCAGAACCTGTTTTTGCTTCCATCGCCTTAAACTGGGCTTGGCTCAAACCATCCAACCAGTTAAAACGAACGCTGCTCAGCAAAATCAAGTGAATCATTGCTGCAAGACCAAACAGAAAAATACCTTGAACAACCATTGATCGCAACGGATCATACAGTTTCCAAATTCTCCACATAATCTTCTCCTAATTTAAGTAAGACATAAAGCCATAAACTGCCGACTTCGTACCATCGATAAGCGATTTTTCTTCAGCCCCTGGAAGCCAAGAACTCCACTTATTTGGCAAAATCTGGGTAAACAAAGAAATAACAAAGCACACTAAAAAACACAAAATAAAAATAAGATTGAAAGTAATTGAATCCTCTGTGATCATATTTTTTTCTTTGCTTATAACGTGACTATTTTTCATTTCATCCCCTTAAGATTTAAACCGATTTCAATGGAACCAAGGACGCCAAGCCCAAACTAAAATATGGGCTACTACTGCTATTGAAACAAAACCAACTAAACCTTGGATGTACAACTGGTGAAACTCCTTGGCTTCGTCATCAGTAAGGCCGGATATTGAACCTGTTCTGTGATCGCTCATAACCAATTACCTCCTTCAAAAATAGCCTTGCGGCCGTTACCGCGCTTAACCCGCGCGGCATGGGCTGTAGCGTACGGCTTGCCACATCCTGTTTCCAACAAATCGATGGATTTGTTGTAATCAACTTTTACTAATGAAGAAATCATGCCTCGACCTCCTCAGTAATTTCTTTGCATGAAGACTTCACTCTTACCGCTGTGATTCTGTCTTCGCCAGCCTTTTCTGCATCTTGCTCTACACGATCACGCATTTCCTTAGCTGCAGAAATCTGAATCAGAACTGGTCTAGTTTTAATATAGTCAGCAACTAATTTCTGAGCATCTTGATCCCACTGCAAGGAGTTAGAGCGATAAGTTCGTGTGAGCGAGGAATCCACCTTATCCATATCAGTACCCAATGGCAGGATATAAAAGAGTGCATCGAATAAACCGTTACAAAATTCTTGAATGATGTATGTAGCACCGGCATAACCCATAAATGGAGTACCGGTATGACGTCGAATAATCGCGCCAGGGAATGATGATGGAATGTAGGATGCCTTACTACCGTTCTCGGCTAAATACATTCTTTCGTTATAGCTACCAAACATCACCAGTGGAGGCTTCTCCTTAGTGAGCTTGCGCACCTCTTGATTATTCGTTTTTTCACCAGGCTTTCTGGGAACCGCAAAGCTACAAGGTAAACCCATCTCATCTGATAAGAAATGACGAATACCACGGGTATAGGTTTCATTGGCAACGACTGCATAACTTGCAGTACTGAAAAAATCTTGAGTCACTGAACGCCATAAGTCCCAGATCGGCTTAATGGTGGTATGCTTCTCACGCTCAATAAATGGTTCTGGATCTAAGCCCAGTAGTTCACCGAGCTTGCGCAAGAATTGGGTAGTGCTATGTAAACCGAGAGGTGCTTGCAAATAAGGGCGCTCCAAGGCTTCACACAGCATGCGACCAAACTCACGATACATACAGATATTCACATCTGCGTTCACTAGATTCTCTACTTCAGCCAAATGTGATCCAAGCGGGAAAACCATATTAATATCGGCGCCAATGCCTTCTACTAAACGGCGGATCTCAGCCAGATCGCTAGGCATATTAAAGGTGCCATAGCAAGGTCCAATAATATTGACGCGTGGCTTTTCACCTTCTGCTCTAGGTTTACGTTCTGGAACCTTGCGGGTACCGTATTCAGTCCATAACCAATACATCGCGCGGTTAGCACATTGCCATTGATCTTCATCGATGGTTCTTGGTAAGAAGCGAGCAATATTCATCCCTTCAGGAGTAACACCGCCGCCAATCATTTCTGCAATAGAACCTGTTACTACTACTGCTGGCAGATCAGGATCTAAAGTAGCATGTGCGCGCTTCATAGCACCTTCGGTACCTTCGCGACCTAACTGCTCTTCCTCTAAACCGGTAACCACAATTGGCAACTCATGTGGAGGCAATGCATCGGTGTAATGCAACACTGAAGTGACGGGTAAGTTTTCGCAACCTACCGGACCGTCAATTACAACTTGGAGACCTTTGATAGCAGTAAATACATACACTGCACCCCAATATCCACCTGCGCGATCGTGGTCGATGACAAACATTACATCATCTCCTCAGCTTTACGCTTCTTCAATTTCTTCTCTAGCTTACGGCGTACTTCAGCTTTGAAATCTGGAAAATCTTGTGGAACATTTTCCCAAACACCAGATTTATAACCAGATCCAACATCACCAAAAAATGCCTTCATTTCATCAAAGCGCGCTTGATTACCAATCGCAGCATTGATCACTTGGGCCAATGAACCGGCACCTGCAGGCCCCATCAATGGTCTTGCAGAAATCAGATTCGTAAAGTATAGAGATGGGATTGAAGCTTGCTTAGCAGCTTGCACTACTGGTGTTGTACCAATTGCCAAGTCTGGCTTGAACTCTTTCATCGCAGCTAAATCCTGCTCCAGGGAAGCGCGGAACTGAACATGAACTCCCTTTGCCTCTAACCATTCGCGGTCTTCATTACTCCATGGTGTGCGTGGGCATGCAGAACCAACATAGCGGACATCAGCACCACTCTCAATTAAGAGGCGCGCAACAATCAGCTCAGAGCCTTCATAGCCACTCAAAGTAATGCGACCCTTAATGGGGGCAGCAGCAAGCACACCCTTAATTGCTGGGAGAATACGATTTTGTGCAGCCGCAATTAAATCTTGTGGGGTGTTGGTTGATTTACCAATGGCCTCTAACCAACGAGCTGTACCTTCATAACCTACCGGAGCTGATCCAACAATGTTGCGACCAGCTGCTTCAAATTCACGAATGCAAGAGGTATAAAAAGGGTGTAAAGCAGCAACCGTTACGCAATCAAGCGCTTGATACATTTCACGCCACTCACGAGTTGGCACTGAAGCACCTACTGCCAGACCCATTGGCTCAATCATCATGCCGATACCAACAGGATCTGCTGGGAAAATTTCACCTAACAAAGTAATGGTTGGCTTGCTTGAGCGACCAGTGCGTGGCGCTTGTACTGGACCAGACATTACCTCATTACGTGCGTAATTAAGCATTGCACCAGCGAGCACATCTTTTGCTTCAGCATGAGTCGGCACACCAAATCCTGGCACATCAATACCAATAATGCGCACACCGTTAATTTCTTTTGGCAACAACTGCAGTGGAACACCACTAGCGGTTGGTACGCATAAATTAATAATCACAATCGCGTCATATTTTTCTGGGTCAGCTTCTTGATAGACAGCATCACGAATATCTTCAAATAACTTACCAGTAACGAGCGTCTCTGAATTAAATGGCACATAACCAACACTGCGACGTGCACCATAAAAATGCGACGTAAAAGTTAAGCCATAAACGCAGCATGCTGAGCCAGAAAGAATCGTAGCCGTTCTACGCATCCGCAAACCTACCCGCAATGCTCCAAATGCAGGACACATACTTTGCGGTTGATCATGCGGACCCTTTGGGTAGTCTTTTGCATATTGCTGCAAAGTTTCAGACTTACCTGCTGCCTTAGCGGCAGCAAGCATCTCTGCTTCACCAGAGTGACAGCCCAGACCATCACCTAAAGTAGGATCAGTCTTTAACTTCTCCTCTGGGGTAATCGGAATGATGGTTTTATTCATAACAGGGTATTGCTCTCTATTCCTTTAGGCTTGATCGTAAACAACTTCAAGTGTTTTCTTGATGACTACGTCTTTGCCCATCATGTCTTTTACGGTAGCGGGCTTTAAAACAATATCGCGACCAGTAATCTCTGAAGAGAACAGACCCAAGAGCTCATCTTGAGTTAATGGTTTAGGGCGCACTGGGGGAGCTTCAGAAACATTGGTAGCAAGCTCTTCAAATAGCGGGGCCCACTGAGTACCAGGCTGACCAATAATTTCATAGCTGGCACTCTTGCGACGAATATCTTCATTTGCAGGAATGGCAGCCAAAACTGGAATACCAGCCTTTTCAGCAAAAGCCTGTGCTTCGCCAGTGAGATCATCTTTATTAATCACCATGCCTGCTACACCAACGTTACCGCCTAATTTGCGGAAGTACTCTACTGCCGAACAAACGTTATTGGCAACATAAAGAGATTGCAAATCGTTACTTGCAACCACAATCACCTTTTGGCACATATCACGTGCGATTGGCAAACCAAAACCACCACAAACTACGTCACCTAAGAAATCAAGGAGAACATAATCAAAACCCCAATCATGGAAGCCAAGTTTTTCCAAAGTTTCAAAGCCATGAATGATGCCGCGGCCACCGCAACCTCTTCCCACTTCTGGGCCACCTAACTCCATCGCGAATACGCCATCACGAATAAAGCAAACATCACCGATAGAAACTGACTCACCGGCTAATTTTTTCTTCGATGAAGTTTCGATAATGGTCGGGCAAGCTTTACCGCCGAACAAGAGTGAAGTGGTATCGCTTTTTGGATCGCAACCAATCAACAATACTTTCTTACCTTGTTGAGCCATCATGTAAGACAGATTGGCAAGCGTAAAACTCTTACCAATACCGCCTTTGCCATAAATCGCAATGATTTGGGTTTCTTTAGTTACTGGACCGGTGGAAACTGGATCAGGCTCGATTGCCGCTTCTTTTTTGAGGTCCATGAACTGAATTGTTGCTGTTGCTGGGATGCTTGCTGAACTCATTGCAGATTTCTCCAATCTAGAACCATCTTTAAACATTCTTTGTTATTGAAAGCCGTGTGATAAGCCTCGTTTGCATCATTAGGTGAAGAGCGGTGTGTAATTAAGCCATCTAGTTTTAATTTTCCCGAATCAACTAAATCTTTGATTGCTACTAAATCTCCAGGCGCCCACTGCGCTGCGATACGAATGCGTGCTTCCCGCATGAATGCTTGTGGAAATGAAAAAGAAATCGTGTCATAAAAACCAGCCAGCACAATTTCACCGCCAGGTGCAAGACAGCCAATCAGTGTGTCAACCAATCTAGCATCACCACTGACATCTACTATTGTTTTGTATTTTTTGACTTGATCATCCTTGGGATCAATGACGTCATAGCCAACTGCACCTTCACGTCTACCAGTGTCAGTCTCCCAAACTACGGGACGCTTACCTTTGGCAACTGCAATGCGTGCAATCAGACGACCCAAAACACCATGTCCAATAATTAAATCTGGTTGCTCTTGTCCTGGTCCTGAGGTGACATGGTAGCCAGTAGCAGCTAACGCAAACAAAATAGCTTCCTCGCCTAATTTGTCTTCGACTGCAATCACGCGTCCACTATCCACAATCACACGCGATGCTGCACCACCAAACAAACCTTTAATTTCACCGTAGCATTTCGCTCCGGGAACAAATACTCTTTGACCTACTTTGAGTGCGGAGTCTGCACCCACCTTCACAACTCTACCTACAGATTCATAACCAGGTACCAGTGGATAGCCCATGCCTGGGAAATTTGGCATTTTTCCTGTCCACAATAATTTTTCCGTACCAGTACTAATACCACTCCACTCCATATCCACTAAGACATCAATCGGAGTCATGGGAGTTAACTCCAAGTCAGCAAGAATGACGCTTTCTGGCTTTTCCAGAACAATTGCTCTTGTTTGATACTTATCGGTCATGTCTAACTAGGCGTTCTTTTTTATATTCAATGTGTAAAAAAATGTTTACACAATCGTTTTTAAACCTTAATTGCCCGCTTGTCATCTAGGGG
>JBILYO010000074.1:0-9348 GCA_044377685.1 Polynucleobacter sp.
TGAAAATTCGCGCACAAATTGGCATGGTTTTAAATCTGGATAAATGTATCGGCTGTCACACATGTTCCGTTACTTGTAAGCAGGTTTGGACGAATCGTCCGGGTATGGAGTACGCCTGGTTTAATAATGTAGAAACTAAGCCAGGCATCGGCTATCCAAAGAACTGGGAAGACCAAGAGAAATGGAAGGGTGGCTGGACGCGTAAGAGTAATGGCAAGATTGAGCCTAAACAAGGTGGTAAATCTAAGATTTGGATGAATTTATTTGGCAATCCCAACTTACCGGAGATTGATGATTACTACGAGCCATTTACATTTGATTATGAGCATTTGCAAAGCGCTCCCGAATCGAAGGCTACTCCAACTGCTCGTCCAAGAAGTCTGATAACCGGCAAGCGCATGGAGAAGATTGAGTGGGGCCCAAACTGGGAAGAGATTTTGGGCGGTGAATTTGCTAAACGTAGCAAGGATACCAACTTTGATCAAATGCAAAAAGACGTTTGGGGCCAGTTCGAAAATACATTCATGATGTATATGCCGCGCCTTTGCGAGCATTGCCTGAATCCTGCTTGTGTAGCATCTTGCCCATCAGGCTCTATTTACAAACGAGAAGAGGACGGTATTGTTTTGATTGATCAAGACAAATGCCGAGGTTGGCGTATGTGCGTCTCTGCATGTCCTTACAAAAAGATTTATTACAACTGGAAAAGCGGCAAAGCAGAGAAATGTATTTTCTGTTATCCACGTATTGAAGCGGGTCAACCAACAGTCTGTTCAGAAACATGTGTTGGCCGTATCCGTTATTTAGGTGTCATGCTTTACGATGCCGACCAAATTGAAAGCGCTGCCAGCGTTGAGAACGACAAAGATCTATACAAAGCACAGCTTAAGGTATTTTTGGATCCAAATGATCCAGAAGTACAAAAAAAAGCGCTGGCTGATGGCATCCCTGCATCTTGGCTGGAGTCTGCTAAGAAGAGCCCTGTATACAAAATGGCGATGGATTGGAAGATTGCATTACCACTTCACCCTGAATACAGAACTTTGCCAATGGTTTGGTATGTGCCACCACTATCTCCAGTTACTGGGGCGGTAGAAGCTGGTTATGTTGGAGTTAATGGGCATATTCCAGATGTGAAGCAGTTACGTATTCCGGTGCAATATTTGGCCAATATGTTAACTGCTGGAGATGAGGCTCCGGTGATATCTGCCTTAGAAAAAATGTTGGCAATGAGGGCATGGCAACGCGATAAGCATGTTGATGGCACACGCAATTTAGAGGCATTGAAGCAGGCAGGCATCTCTGAAGATCAGGTGGAAGATATGTATCAGACGATGGCGATTGCTAACTATGAAGATCGCTTTGTCATTCCAACTTCTCATCGTGAGTATGCAGAAAATACCTTTGATATGAAGGGGAGCTGCGGCTTTACTTTCGGTAACGGATGTTCTGATGGCGACACTGAAGTAAGTCTCTTCGGTGGCACTAAGCGTCGCACCATTCCAATTAAGCCGGCTGTTTAGGAGAAATGATGAAACATTCACTACCGCTAAGAGCATTATTAGTTTTGCTGCAATACCCAGAGCCCGAGGTCATTTCACATTTATCGGAGATTAGTCAGGCTTTGCAAGACATTCCCAAGCTGAGTAAAAAAGTGAAGACTGGTCTTGATAGCTTCGCAAGACATATTCAATCCACGGATATATATGAGCTTCAAGAAGAGTATGTCGAATGCTTCGATCGCGGTAGAGCAACATCTTTGCATCTCTTTGAGCATGTGCACGGCGACTCTCGAGAGCGTGGTCAGGCTATGGTTGATTTATTGAAAACCTATAAAGATGGTGGGATGGAGCTCAGTGCCAATGAATTACCAGATCATTTATCGGTCATTTTAGAGTTTGCATCTACTTTGCCCCTCGAACAGTCCAAGCAATTCATTGGGGAGATGGCGCATATCTTAAATGCAGTGTATTCCACTTTGGTTGGCCGCAACAATCGTTATGCCTGGTTGATTGCTGCAGCAATTGAGTTCTCTGGTGAAAAAGTCAAGATCGTTGAATTAAAAATTGAAGAAAAATCCATGGATGAGGAGTGGGAAGAGCCGCCTGCATTTGATGGATGTTCAACTCGCGGTCAGTCTAAGCCAGGCGAAGAGCAGACACTTCATTTTGTGAAACCCACAAAAGAATTAAAAGGAGTTCAACCATGAGCTATCTAGATACATTTATTTTTGGAATTTACCCTTATATTTGCCTGACAGTTTTCTTCGTAGGCAGCTTAATACGATTTGATAGAGATCAGTACACCTGGAAGAGTGACTCCAGTCAGCTTTTACGCAAGAAGCAATTGCGTATTGGGAGCATCTTTTTTCATGTGGGCGTACTTTTTTTATTCTTTGGACATTTCTTTGGAATGTTAGCCCCTCACTTTCTATATGAGCACTTCATTACCGCAGGACAAAAACAGCTTATGGCGATGGTTAGCGGGGGCATTGCTGGCCTCTTTGGATTTATTGGTTTAACTATTCTTCTGCACAGACGTTTGACTGATGATCGTATTCGAATTAACTCTAAGTCAAGTGATATTTTGATTGCCGTTGTGCTCTGGCTTCAGCTTCTTTTAGGTCTGGCCACTATACCCCTATCTGGTCAGCATTTAGATGGGTCCATGATGATGAAATTGGCTGGCTGGGCTCAGCATATTGTGACTTTTCAAGTGGGTGCAGTCGACTTATTGAGCGGTGTTGATTGGGTATTTAAGTTGCATATGTTCCTGGGGATGACCATCTTTTTAATTTTCCCATTTACCCGTTTAGTCCATGTATGGAGCGGGTTTGCTTCTTTAGGATACTTAACTAGGCCTTATCAAGTGGTTCGTAGTAAGCACTTGGGAATTGGTCGCAAGAAAACTTAAATGGTGAATTGACGATGCCTGATGAATTGCTAGATCGTTTGCGAAAATTTAAGACAGAATATTTTCCTGCGCATCGCCATGAATTTACTAGCCTTATTCAGAATGGCCAGACCCCAAAGACTTTATTTTTAGGCTGCTCAGATTCTAGAATAGTCCCCTATTTACTAACCGGAACGGGACCAGGCGACCTATTTATTATCAGGAATGTTGGTGCCATTGTTCCTCCTTACGATGGCTCTTATGGCATTCATGGAACAGCTGCAGGAATTGAATTTGCCGTAATCCAGCTCAAAGTCAGTCGTATTGTTGTATGTGGGCATAGTCACTGCGGCGCTGTTAAGTCAGCGTATGAAGGCGTTCCTGCAGAGGCTATTAATTTAAGCGCATGGCTTAGGTTGATTGACGAGGCGCTTCTACCGGTCTGTCAAACTCCAGAAGCGCTGAGAAGGGTAGAGCAACGCTCAATTGTCTTGCAGTTAGAGCGTTTGATGGACTACCCCATGGTCCGCTCTCATGTTGAAAACAAAGAATTAACTCTCCACGGGTGGTATTACGTTATTGAAGAGGGTGAGGTACAGGTATTTGATGTAACTGAAGGGAAATTTATCCCAGCCCACTATGCAGATAATTGCGGTACCGGGCCATACGCAGATAATCATTTTGATGGAGTTCCAAAATATGTTAAATAATCAGACCGCAGAAATGACTGCCGCGCTAATAAGCTCTAGACATTCTTACTTGCCCAAAAGGCTTTTTCAGCCAGGGCCTAGCCAAGAGCAGCTAGAGACAATTTTTTCGATGGCAGCAACAGCACCTGACCATAATCTGACACGCCCGTGGCGGTTTGTAATCTGCCCCTTAGAATGCAGGGGATTACTGGCTGATGCATTCGCAAAATCCCTGCTCGAAAGGGATCTAGGAGCAACCGAGCAACAAGTTCAAGATGCTATGGTTAAGGCGCATAGAGCACCTTTGGTCATGTTGGCAATCGTTAATGCTAGAGAGATGGATTCTGAGGTGCCGCCTAGTGAGCGAATTATTTCAGCTGGCTGTGCAATACAAAACGTATTCTTAATGGCTCATGCAATGGGTTTTGGTGCGAGCCCAACCAGTGGGAAATCGATGTATATGAAGCCGGTTAGAGAATTATTTGAGTTGCAGGATTATGAAGATCCGTTATGTTTCATTAATATTGGTACGCCAGATCGATCCACCCACCCAAAGCCGCGCATGATTCCTTCTGAGTTTGTATCTACCTTGGAGTTTTAAGCATTCAGTCACTTTTAGATTTATTCATTCAGTGGATGCTAAATTCTGGTGCGTTTTCTACTATATGAGAAATATTAGAGAAATTTGTAAATAAGCTTAGAGCAGCGCAACAAATTTGATCTAGATTAAATTAAATTATGTCACTTCAATGAAACTATCCTATAACTTAATAAATTAACCTAGACTTACGCTAATAATGCGAGGGATTGAAATGAATAAAAAGAATTCTTGTCCATTAGATGGTAGCTGGGCTCAAGAGCATTGTTCTACTCATTCTAAGAATATAAAAAATGGTAGCATTTCTGCTTGTACACACAAATCTGAGTGCGCTAAATTACGTAAGGTTCTTGAATCCGACCTTGATTCCTCTATAACGACGACAAAGAAAATTTTGCACAAAGGCGTGCCTAAGATTTTTGAATGATTTCATTCAAATAATTAATTTTGGTCGATTGCTGTCATTGGGTAATTAAGTATTACCTTAAGTAACACTTACAAATCATTCAAAAAGTACTTTGGAGTAACGAAGTGTTAGATACTTGCTCCAAAAATCCTGTGGTTTTGAAAACCAAAGACCGGGCTAGAATTTCTTGTGATCTTGTTAATCTAGTTACACAAATACTCACACACCGATAAACAGGCGACGTAAGCTCTTGAAATCCTAGTGGTTTTCTTTAGATGTCTGCTCTTAAGCCCAACAGCTTTATTGCTGGCAATATTAATTGCCGCTGGAAATATTAGTAGCTATTACTTTGCGATCTATCCTGTTTTTGCAGACACGCTAGTCCTGGTTACTGCTGCATATCTGTACGGAAACTTAACCAAGAAACCTTACCCGATTAAGGAGCCCAGCAAACAGGGTAAAAGCAACGCAACATATATGATTCAGATCAAGTCCTAGTCTTAGGATGTGCTTTAAATTACCTCGAGGCTGTATTTTTGACTAAGTGGGGGGTATGTATGGAAAAGAATTTTCGGATGGGTCCATGATTCTGGGCTCACCTGCCAAAGTAGTCAAACAACTCAGTCCAGAACATCGAGCGCATTGCAGATCATTATGTTGAAAATGCCACGCGCTTTCGGGCTGGCTTAAAAAAGATCGGCTAAGTTACTTTGCTGCCCGTTCTCAGTGTTGTTGTTCCTGTTTTTGCGCTGATTCTGGCTGGGTTTGTTGCGGGTAAAACCGGCAAGCTCGGTCCTAACGCCTCTACCGAAATCAATCGCTTTGTCGTCTGGTTGGCGCTACCAGCGCAACTCTTTAATTTCACCGCGAATAGCAATTGGCAAACCCTGTGGCAACCGGGTTTCATCATTGCGTTTAGTGTAGGGTGTTTCGCGGTATACATCACCCTATTACTCTACCGCTGGTATCAGACACGCGATTGGGCGGCAGCAAGCTTCACGGGCCTCAGCGGCTCATACTCGAACACTGGCTATATGGGTATCCCGCTGTGCCTATTAACGCTGGGTGATGCCGGTTTAGCACCAGCTCTGATCGCAACCTTGGCAGTTGTCTGTGGTCTCTTTGCCCTCGCAATTGTCTTTATTGAGTTCGGTAAACAAGCACATAAGCCCTGGTACGTAATCATTGGTATTGTTCTAGGCTCATTATTAAAAAATCCTTTATTAGTTTCGCCGATTGCGGGAGTAGCATGGTCTGCGAGTAGCCTGCAGTTGGTTGATCCTGCTCAGCAGTTTTTATCCTTCCTGGCAGCAGCAGCCACTCCGTGTGCTCTGGTTTCCATTGGCCTCTTTCTAATGCAAAAGACCGATGGCAAAGCAAGTGGGGTCTGGAGCCTGACCTTTATCAAGTTGATCGTCCAGCCTGGCGTGGCCTGGCTGGTTGCTGGCCCCATTCTCGGCCTACCCTTATTTTGGGTTCAGGCTGCAGTTTTGATGAGTGCCCTGCCTACGGGAACAGGGCCCTTTATGTTGGCGCAGTATTACCAAGCGAATGGTTCTACGATCTCTCGCGTAGTTTTACAAACGACCGTGTGCTCACTACTAACGCTCTCGCTGATTATTTTGTGGATCAACCAGACAAGTTAAACAGCAACATCAAAAAAAGATTGAGCCATTCTGCGTCGATTTTTCCCCTAGGAAGTGTTAGATGCTTGCTCCAAAAATCCTTTGGTTTTATAACCAAAGGGTGAGCTAGTGTTTGTTGCAATCTTATTAATCTAGTCACACAAATACTCACACACCGATAAACAGGCGAAGTAAGCTCTTGAAATCCTAGTGGTTTTCTTTGGATGTCTGCTCTCATAATCCTTTGGTCCCAGGTTCAAGTCCTGGTGGGCCCACCAGAAAAACAAACCCTCACTAGCGATAGTGAGGGTTTTGTCTTTTGAGCTACTTGAAGTAACGGTAGATCCCCTCTTCATTGAAGGATATCCCAAGCTTAATTAAATAAGACTTACACGCCCGCTTTGTAGATCATAAATTGCTCCGACAATCTTAAGACTTCCTTTCTTTATTCGCTCGCTCAAGATTGGATTTGACTCCTTTAGCTTTTCAACATTTAATCGAACATTTTCAGTTGTGGCCGCATTAAGCAGATCCTTGCCTTTATTTTTTTTGCTAGCCTCTCTAACGGCAGGAGCAAGAGCTGTAGTTAGGGCTTGAATATGCCCTGGGAAAGAAGCATTTTGCGTATATGCCTTAATCGACGCATCAATTGCACCGCAACTGGTGTGCCCTAAAACCATAATTAATGGAGCACCGAGTACAGCTGTCCCATACTCAAGACTTGCCAGAATATCCGTGTTGACAAAATTACCGGCTACTCGAGCTACAAAGAGGTCACCACGTTCTTCATTAAATGCCAGCTCAGGACTAATGCGGGAGTCAGCACAACTGACGATACACGCGTAAGGATTTTGACCGCGTGCAAGAGCCCCTCTTGTTTCATCCACATTGATTTGTAATGTTTTACTTTTGGTATACGTAGCATTTCCAGCCATTAAGCGAGTAAGGGCTTGGTCTGGATTGAGAACATTTTCAGATTTAGGAGGATTTGCAGACTGGGCATTTGCAATACCTGCCGTTGATATGAATCCACCAACCGAAAGAAGGCCGACCGACTTTAGCAGTGTTCGCCGAAGTGAATTATTAGGCAGTTGGGATGCTAAATTTAGTTTCTTGGCGTTACATAAAGTACACATAAGCAACCTCTCTAGTAGTAATTTTTATTTCACTTAGTCTATCAAGTATATTTCTGGTCGCACATAACTACTTATGGGGAATTCCCTAATATAGGGAATTCCCCAAGTCTGTAAGTAATCTTTATATCTCTTCCACGGCATAGAGCGCCCCTCATATGCTAAAAACTGTAAAGTATGTATCAGGTAGAACGCTCGCCCGACCCTCTAGGACTTAAATCGAGCATTTAGATATCCCAGACTGAGGTGGACTCCTAATGAACTGACCTGATTTTTAGTACCACCCTAGAAGAGAGGATTTTTGATAATCTTCACCTTAAAGGAGTGCTAAATATGGCAAAAGGTCAGCGTCTTAAACCCGAGCAAATCGTCACCTTATTGCGTCAAATCGATGTTTTAACCACCAATGGCAAAACCCTAGCCCAGGCTTGTAAAGAAGTGGGTACGGTTGAGCAAAGCTATTACCGTTGGCGCAAGATCTACGGCGGTATGAAAGTCGATCAGGCTCGTAAGTACAAAGATCTAGAGCTAGAAAATACCCGCTTAAAGAAGCTTGTTGCCGATCTCTCCTTGCGCGAGGTCATGCTTAAGGAAGTCATTAAGGGAAACTTCTAAGCCCTGCTAAACGCAAAACAGCTGCTCAGGTGTTGATGAATAAATACTCAACATCAGAGCGCTTAGCTTGTGAATTAGTGGGGCTATCCAGAGCAGCTTATCGTTATATGCCACTGCCTAAAGATGACGAAGAGCCCCTACGGGCTGAAGTCATCCGTATGGCGAGCACCTATGGCCGATATGGTTATCGATTTATTGCTGGGATGATGCGTAATGCCGGCTGGGGACAAGCTACGACAAGCAAGGTAGCTCGTATCTGGCGGCAAGAGGGTCTGAAGATCCCACAAAAGCAACCTCCTAGAGGTAGGCTCTGGTTTAACGATGGCAGTTGTATGCGGCTTCGAGCCAACTATCCCAATCATGTTTGGAGTTATGACTTTGTGTTCATTAGAGATGCGTATGGTGGCAAGATCCGGATGCTCACCCTGATTGTCCCGCGGGATTCCCTTTGGTCATGAGTTCACTAGAAAGTGTTTAACGATCCACTGCGCTAGAAGAATTGGATCGATCCAGGTGATTGAACAACTGGCCAACGCCATGATTGACAACGGTATCCCGCAATATATTCGATCGGACAATGGCCCAGAATTTATTGCTAAAGAGCTACGTAGTTGGTTATCTGGGGTTGGAGTGAAAACCGCTTACATTGAACCGGGTAGTCCTTGGGAGAATGGCTTTTGTGAAAGCTTTAATGGCACCTTCAGAGACAATTTATTAGATGGAGAAATCTTCTATAGCCTAAAAGAAGCCCAGATCATCGTGGGGGAGTGGGTCAAGCACTATAACCAAGTCAGGCCTCATAGCGCTTTAGGTTACAGACCACCAGCACCTCAAACCCAAGTGCCCAAAATAATCCAGAATCAACCCATGTTGCTGCAATGATTTACTATAGAAAAACTCTCTTTGGTATTGGACCTAAATTGACAGCAGTTCAATACCAATTGGAGCTTAGGCGGACGCTACCTCCGCCTATAAATTTAATCAGTTGGTCGCAAATCTTAATGCAACGGTTCAACTATCCGTTGTTTGTAGATTTTAATAGTACAAACACATTTAAGGCAGTTCCTTATTTATACCGCCAAAACCAGGCGATCTCCTGCGCATCCTGCCACACATACAATAACTTCGCGAGTACGCTCATCCGGGGTAAGTACCCTATCGTTATGAATCGGAGGTCCTTCAGTCCAGGTAGTTCTACAAGCACCACAAATTCCACCCTCGCAAGAAAAAGGTATGTTAGATTCCATCGCCTCAAGCGTGGCAACTAAGCCCACTTCGGGACGAACTTCCATCTCTTTATTGCTTATTGATAAAACCACGGTGTATGGCTTGGCATCAGGAGCCAAGACTGGTTTTGGTGCCGTAAACCGTTCTATATGCTTTTTTTCCT
>JBILYO010000214.1:0-3105 GCA_044377685.1 Polynucleobacter sp.
TTGCTTTTCTCCGCCAGATAATTCATGAAGAAAACGGGAGGCAATCGATTGCGTATGGGTTTTGTTGAGTGACTCCTGTACCACTTGATGATCAAGACTACTTGGAAGGTGGAGCCAGCCTTGGTGAGGGATGCGACCAAGCATCACTGTATCGTATACAGTAAGCTCGCTAAATTCTTCTGCCGCATCATTATTTTGTGCGAGCCATGCGATTGCTTTGGCACGTGCTTTTCGATCAAGATTTTGAATATTGACATCATCAATCGTGATGCTGCCAGTTGTCGATAAGATATTGGTAATACCTTGAAGTAAGGATGACTTACCTGCACCATTTGGTCCAATAATGCTTGTCCATTTTCCTTTGGGAATATCGATGGTGAGATTGCGCAGAACTTCGCAAGGTCCTCGATATACATTGAGATCAGAGATCTTCATTTTCTGATTCCAATCTGTCCACGACGCAAAAGAAAGAGTAGGTAGCTACCACCTAAAACAGCAGTGATGATCCCAACCGGGATTTCTAGAGGAGCAAAAATACTTTTAGCCAAGAGATCAGAGCCCAATAAGAGAATGCCACCCGCAATGGAGGAGAGGATTAATTGGACACGTTGACGTCCCCCAGAAATATGGCGGACTAAATGTGGGGCAGCTAACCCAACGAAGGCAATTAAACCAGTTTGAGCCACTGCAAAACCTGTTGCCAGGGCTAAAACAGCAATTAATAAAAGCCTTAGTTGATCGAGTGGCAATCCTAGAGTGCGTGCAGTACTTTCACCGAGCGAAAGTACGCTCAAGACAGGGCTTAATAATAAAGTCAGCAATATACAAATGACAAGTGCCAGACCCATCATGAAATTGGCATTCCAAGTAATCAACGAGGTATTACCCAACATAAATGACTGGAGGCTTTGATATAAATCAGGGCGAATAAATGTTAGTAGAGAATTAGCGGCACCAAAAATGACCCCTATGACAACCCCTGATAACAAAAGACGTAAAGAACTCTTGTAACCGCCCGCTAACAGAAGTGCTGCTAATACTCCAAGTAAAGCTCCTGCAAATGCGCCACCATTGATACCAATCAAAGTGACTAGCGAGTACCCCCCTACAGATGAGAGGCACAAAATAATTCCTACCCCTAAAAGAGCTCCTGATGCGCTTCCTAATAAATAGGGGTCTGCTAAAGGATTACGAAAGAGACTTTGCGCAATTGCACCAGCCAAACCCAGTAACGCACCAGCAAGATACGCGCCGATGGATCTGGGTAGGCGAATTTCATACAAGATAGTGCGATCTACTTCTGTGAAAGGCCAATCAATTCCAGTGCTCCCGAAGACGCATCCCAATGCAATGAGCATTAGACTCAGGGCAAGTAAAGCCATTAGCTTTTGGAAAAATTGGTGTTTAGGCATTACTTGCTCGATAAACTTTTTTCTGCAATACATTGCGACAGAATCAATGCCGCTTCACCCATTCTGGGTCCAGGTCTAACGATGACATCGCTTTGTTCTTTCTTAAAGGCACAAATACGATTTTCCTTGATTGCTGGAATGTCAGCCCAGCCAGGCCGCTTTTTCATATCAGCAAGACTTGTCTGGCTGAGCATGATTATTTGCGGCTTAGCCTGCACTACAAATTCAGGATTAATTTTAGGAAAGGGCCCCAAGGATTCTGGGATGATGTTATGTAATTCAAGGCGTGTTAATAGTTCTCCAATAAAAGAACTTTTACCTGCTGCATAGGGCGCAGCATTTACCTCAAAATACACTCGCATATTCTTTTGTGAACCATCTAATTGTTTATTGGCTCTAGTAATTTCGGCTTGTATTTGACTCCAGACGCGTCCAGATTCTTTACTGCCTAGAGCAAGATCTAATTTTTTTAGAGTGCGCTCTTCGTCAGCCATCGTTTTGATCTCAAAAGCCATTACTGGTATACGTAAGTCCTCTAAGCGGGAGATGATAGGAGAGGATTTATCGACCACAACTAAATCGGGTTTGAGTTGAACGATTGCCTCTAAATTACTATCGCTCATACCACCTAATTTTGGGAGATTTTGAAGTGATAGTGGCCAATTAGAAAAACGATCGACCCCAACTAAATACTGGCATTTACCTAGAGCGCAAATTGACTCAGTAAGAGAAGGAAGTAGGCTAACGATTCGTTGCGGAGGTGATGATAGAGAGATTGTTTTGCCACGATCATCCATTACTTCCACGGCTGCAATTGTCAGACCAAAAAAACCACACAACACTATCCCTAAACATATTTTCAATGATGAGTAGGGGAGTGTTGTGAGTTTCATGACATTACTTCATTGCGTAACGAGCGCCTACAAAGACGTTTGTTCCAGGAGTGTTGTATCCATAGGTGAGTTGATAGTCTTTATTAAAGACGTTATTCCAGCGACCAAAAATACTCCAATCTTTCGTTACATCATAATTGGCATAGAGATTAAAGATGGCATAGCCCCCTAAACCTGTATTGCCATAGTCAGTACGCTGCCCAGAGAAGGTTACTCCTCCGCCAGTGGTTAGCAGGCCACTTTTATATTCCGCTGCAGCATTACCGAATTGTCGAGCACGTTTTAGTAATACAGCCCCAGTATTTTCGTTAATCGGGTTTTGCTGATCAAAGGAGCCCTTAAGACTTAATTTATCGAATTGTTTACTAGCACCCAAAGAGGCGCCATTGATTTTTGCATTTGCCACATTTGAGGCGCAGCCAAAATATCCTGGAGGACATCCGCTGCTGGAGTACTGGATTAAGTTAGTGATGGTATTAGTGTATCCAACTAAATGTAATTCATAGCCAGCCTCTTCGTAATGCAATCCCGCTTCAGTATTTCTACTTTTTTCTGCTTGCAAGGTTGGGTTGCCATAGCCTGGATAGTAAAGATCATTAAAACTAGGCGGTCTGAAACCTGTACTGTAGTTGATGTTTCCTCTCAAGGCTTTAGTAAAGAAGTAGCCGTATGCTGCACCCCCGGTAGTTTGAGCTCCATAACCCGTAATGCTGTCATTACGAAGCGAGAGATTAGCTAAGTGGGCGCCCCGTTTTAATTGATATGCGCCTGCTACTGAATTGGTATTACGTGTTTGATTA
>JBILYO010000113.1:0-6843 GCA_044377685.1 Polynucleobacter sp.
TAGCGCCTTCTGGTTTCCGGGTTTATGCTGGTAGCGAAGTTTTCTTAATGCGTACCCTGCGAGCTGGTGGGGTTGGGTGTATTTCTGCTACTGCAAACGTCAATCCAAAAGCAATCGCTGATTTAGCAGCGCACTGGAGAGAATCCGATGCTGATCAACGTCAAGCAGACTTAGATAGTCTCCGCTCGATCTTTGCGCAATACCAAATGATTGCTGGTATGAAAACTGCCGTTGCCCATTTCAGTAAAGATCCTGATTGGCTGAGAGTTCTGCCGCCACTGATGCAATTAACTGCTGATCAACAGGCAAAATTATTAAGTGAATTACAAAAAGCTCATTTTTCAATGCCTGGTCTTTAATTTAAAAAATATCCAAAGGAGACAACCATGAAGTTTTTAAAAATCGTCGTACTATCGCTCAGCTTTTTATGGGCTAATGCGCAAGCACAAAATATATCGATTGCTACCGGTGGCACAGGGGGCGTCTACTATCCAATGGGTGGTGGCCTAGCCTCAGTCTTATCCAAGCATGTCCCAGGAATGTCAGCGACTGCTGAAGTGACAGGCGGTTCAGTTGATAACTTAAAACTCATTGGTACTGGCAAACCTTACGTTGGTTTCTCAATGGCAGATGCTGCTAAAGATGCTAAAGATGGTGATGATAAGTTCAAGGATAAGCCAATAGATTTACGCAACTTACTCATACTGTATCCAAACCTAATGCACGTTGCTACCGTGGAATCTACTGGTATCAAGACTATGAAAGATTTGAAGGGCAAGCGTGTCAGTACAGGCTCTCCAGGAAGCGCCACTGAAGTCATGGCATTCCGCTTGCTAGAGGCTGCAGGGCTTGATAAAGATAAAGATGTCAAGCGTGAGCGCTTGAGCGTTGCAGAGTCAGTAAATGCTGTTAAGGACCGTAAGATTGATGCCTTCTTTTGGGTAGGTGGGCTACCAACTGCGGCTGTTACTGATTTGGCAAACAGCCCCAGCATGAAAATCGTGATGATAGATACAGCCGCTGAAGTTCCTGCTATGAATAAAAAATATGGCAATCTTTATTTCCCATCCGAGATTACTAAGCAAACTTATAGCGGCATGGAAAAAGATAACAAAGTTGCAGCAGTTGCCAATCTTTTGGTTGTGAATGCCTCTATGTCTGATGCAGAGGCTTATAAAATAGTTAAAGCTATTTTTGATAATCAGCTTGAACTTGTCCGCTCACATGCTGAGTACAGAAATATCAAGTTAGAGAACCAAAAATCGAATGCCTCACCGATTGCCTATCATCCAGGCGCTTTAAAGTACTTTAAAGAAAAAGGCATCAAGGTAAATTAAGTCATATCGGGGTGAGTTAATCTCACCCCTTCTGCTTTAATGCGGTACATAAATATAAATAAAGATAGGTTCAGACATGAATCAAAATGTGATTGACAACGAAACCCAAGAAAAGTTAGACGCCTTCATTAAGCAGGAAGAGGGTGACTCCAATAACTACAAGGGTCTACTAGCTGTATTCATCACGCTGGTGGCAGTGGGTATGTCATTATTTCATTTGTATGCAGCCTACTCGATCGTTCCAACCCATCAGCTCAGAGTGATTCACGTTGCCCTAGTCTTATTTTTAGTGTTCTTAAGCTTTCCGATTGCTGCTCGTTTTAAAAACAAATTGATGTTTTGGGATGTTTTGTTTGCCATAGGCTCAGTTGCCATCGCCTATTACATTTTGGCCGGCGGCGATGATCTGATGGATAGAAATACTGCCCCAAATTCTACTGACGTCATGGTGGGCATTGCTCTCATCTTGCTCATCCTAGAGGGTGTGAGGAGAACCAACGGCATGGTACTCGTTACCGTTACAGTACTTTTCTTGCTGTACGCCTTCTTTGGCAACTACCTTCCCGCCCCATGGACTCACAAAGGTTACGACTTAGATCGGCTAGTGGGTTATATGTATATGAGTCTAGAAGGCATCTACGGCACGGCAGTCGACGTCTCTGCAACTCTGATTATCCTTTTCACGATCTTTGGTGCCTTTTTGCAATTTACTGGCGCTGGCAAGTTTTTTATTGACTTCTCCTTTGCTGCGATGGGTGGTAAATCATCTGGGGTAGGCAGAACGATTGTCTTATCCTCATTCTTAATGGGTGGTCCATCAGGATCAGGTGTTGCAACCACCGTTACGGTCGGCTCTGTTGCTGCGCCAATGCTTGAAAAGGTAGGTTACGAAAAAAATGCTGCAGGTGGTCTTTTAGCTGCAGGTGGACTTGGTGCCATCATCTCGCCACCGGTATTGGGGGCAGCTGCCTTCCTGATTGCTGACTTCCTGAAGATTTCCTATTTAGATGTGTTGCTCATGGCAACCATCCCCACGATTCTGTTCTACCTTGGCTTATTTGTCATGGTTGAAATCGATGTACGTAAGTACGGCATGAAAAACATTCACTTTCCATCCGTAGAAAGCGCCTGGCAGTTAACTAAAAAATATTGGTTTCATTTTTTCTCCTTAATTTCCATCGTGGTGTTTATGATGATGGGCTTCTCGCCAGTGATGTCAGTCTTTTGGGCTACCGTTGTTTCTGCACTGTCTAGTATGTTGCGCCAAGATACTGCAATCATTCCCTGGGCCTGGTTTAAAGGAAAAGAACCTATCCTTTCTGGTCTTTATCAATCCAATTTAGTGAAGGCGCTCTCGTCTGGCTCTACGGGAGTGTTAGCGATTGCAGCAACGTGTGCAGGTGCAGGTCTGATTGTTGGCACCGTGACTCTCACAGGACTTGGTCTCAAATTTAGTTCGATCGTGATTCAATACGCGGGTGGTTCGTTACTACTGACAGCTATTTTTACAGCATTGATTGTCTGGATCGTCGGCCTTGCAGTACCAGTAACTGCTTCTTATATTATTTGCGCTGTAATCGCTGCACCGGCACTGATTAACTTAGGAGTGCCTGCATTTGCCGCGCATATGTTTATCTTCTATTACGCCGTACTGTCAGAGGTATCGCCCCCAACAGCCTTATCTCCATTTGCAGCAGCCGCAATTTGCAAAGGTAATCCCTATAGAACCACTCTACAAACTTGGAAATACGTTGCTCCAGCAATTTTGGTGCCATTCATGTTTGTCCTTGATAAGTCAGGCGTGAGCTTGCTCCTGATGGGCTCAACCAGCGCTTTAGAGCAAGCAGATTGGTCGCAGATTGCATGGATATCGTTTACAGCTGTGATTGGCATCATTTGTTTGGCCGGCGGCTTACAGGGATGGTTTATTGAAAAAACCAAAGTATTTGAGCGCGTCATTATGGTGATCTCAGGGGTAGCTCTAGCATATCCCTCGACAGAGGCTGATCTGATTGGCTTCATTGGATTTGCTTTGGTACTCATCACCCAAATCTTTACTCACTTCAAGCTCCACCCCCGATCTTCTTCCTAAACTATCAATAAAGCCCGCAGTTGCGGGCTTTATTCACTAGGATTAATCCTCACACTCTATTAAGTAATTTTAGTCCAAGCAGATTTACCCGCATACTTTTTCACCGCAGCCTCATCAAATTCAAATCCGAGCCCTGGTGTTTTGTGTAAGATGAGGTCGCCATTCTTAAAGGTCAATTGTTTATTAATTAACCTACGGAAATTTAATACCTGATCATCTAAAAAGAACTCTACGAAACGAGCATTCGGAGTGGCAGCTACCAGCGGTGCATGTAAATCATGCATCCAATGTGGGCAAACGATTACACCCTTTAAGTCTGCATAAGCAGAGATCCGGCGCCATTCTGTAATACCACCACATACCGCTGCATCTGACTGCAAGATTGCAGCACCACCCGCATCAATCAACTCTCTAAAGCGCCAGCGGCCTGCCTCCAGCTCACCGGTAGCAACGTTAATCTTAGTTTGTCGTGCTAGAGCTGCATGTAAATCAATCGCATCTGGTGAAAAAGGCTCTTCTATCCAGTATGGGTTATAGGCTTCAAAGCGCCGCACGTACTCTAAAGCAGTAGGTAGATCACGCCATGCATTATTGGCATCTAAAGTTAATAAAATATCTTCACCAATTGCCTTGCGGGCAGCCTTTACTCGTGCCTCTTCTTCGGATGGAGATAAGCGTCCCACTTTCATTTTGACGGCTTTAAAACCCTGCTTAACGTAGGACTCCATCTCCTGACCTAACTTAGCAGGCGTTTTTCCATCAAGGTAGTAACCGCCACTGGCATATGCTGGCACGCGATCGTCTACGACTGACCCTAAGTATTGATGTAAAGGTAATCCCACTGAACGGGCGTTTAAGTCCCAGAGCGCTGTATCTAAAATAGAAATACCACGCATTACAGATCCAGCACGTCCCTGCAAGATGGATTCGTTATACATATCCATCCAAAGCCCCTCGCTGCGATGGCTATTTTGTCCAATCAATTTAGGGGCTAATAATTGCTCTACAGCAACTTTGGCAATATCACCACCTGCGCTACCAACATAACAAAAACCGATTCCTTCATGTCCGTCTTTACTACGTACCTTCACTAAGCAATAGTGACGCTCCGATACAGTACGAGTAGAAAATGAAGTGACTTTATCCAAAGGCACAGCAACTGCAGCAACCTGTATAGACTCAATAATGGGCATCTGAACTCCTTAATGAAAAAAATATTGTATCGATTATTATCATTTGAAGAGGTATGTACTTACCACCCTTAGATATAAGGTGCCACATTTGGTGAATATTCAATGAACTTCAGCTATTTGTTGCGCCACAACATTAATATCTGGGCTGAGGCTCACATTATTAGATAATGTTGCTGTGAATAGAAAAGCATCTCAATCCACCCCAGCTTTTGTGTGGGTACTTCCCTTATTAAGCTACATCCTAATAATCCTGATATTAGGGTCGGTGCCACAAGCACAAGCACAAGCACAAGCACAAGCACAAACTAAACAAAAACCAAAAGATTCTCAAACCCGTCAAAAAATCGTTATTAATAGTTCTGAGCAACGGGGCTTAAAAGATAATGCGGGAAGTAGTAGAACAAAATCGAACGCCCTTGATCCAGCACTTTTTCAGCGCAAAGATCCAAATGAACTCATTCTTGATAGCACAGGTAATCTTGACTACCGCATCAGTCAAGGCTGTCTCAGAAGAAACCTTAATGAAGATAATCTTCCAGCCAACATCGGCATTGATAATCAGGCTTTTTTTGAATTTTTTAAGAACCAAACAAAAACATTCTTCGATCGCATGCGTGGTGACTGTATTCCCTACGTAGTTGCATTTGGTTCTCGCAATCGCTTTAATTCACTGAGCATCATGAACGGCCCCATTCAGGATGCCAAAACGGAGGTATGGACATTTACACCGTCCGCGTTTGGTGGGTTTTTAGTGCAACAAGATTACCTCATCAACGAATCTAAAAATCTCAGCGAAATCCGTATTCCCTTACGAGAAGTTTTATATGACCCTTCTAAGGTAAGCGATAGGCTTCCAGTAGAGTTAGTTTGGGAACTTAATTCCATCATTAAACAAATCTACCCCGAAGATAATAATTCACTTGAAAATACTAATAGCCTAGTGCGTTTGATTGTGGACTTTGGTGATCGTGAGCGTTGGGCACAAATTTGGGCTGTAGAAATTATTGATCCTTCTGAGAAAGAAGTGTTTGCAAGCGCATTCTGGGTTGAGCGGAGCGGCATACCTGGTGGATTCTTTACTGGTAGTGGTGAATCGCTTGAACGTTCCTTTTGGACCAACCCATTAAGCTATCGTCGCATCTCCCGCGGAGTTGGTAGTGTAAGAACCTCAAGTAAACGCCCTAATAAAACTACCCCAACAGCACAAGCTGCACCACCAAAGCAAAGCTACCGTGCTCATATGGGTATCGACTATGCAGCGCCTACTGGCACTCCTGTTTTCAGCGTAGCCAATGGCAAGATCGCTCATCTTGGCTTTAGCGGAGCATTTGGTAATCTGATTGTGATTGAGCATCCCGGAAATTACCATACCTACTATGCCCACTTGAGTAACTACAACGTAGAGCTTCAACTGGGCAATGAAGTCCGTCGTGGCTTTGAAATTGGCTATGTTGGATCTACTGGCAGATCAACAGGTCCACATCTTCATTTTGAATTAAGAAAGAATGGTATCTACATAGACCCTTATGCTGCTAAAACACAACTAGATTTATGGTCAATGCGTGATAATGAGAGCGGTCAACTTACTCGAGAGATCTTATTATTTGGCAGCCCGGTCAAATAATCATCTTCATCTTCAACACTCTAGTAGCAATAAAAAAGGGTCCTATTGGACCCTTATCACTATTGCAATCAGAACTTAACCCAGCACTAAAACTGGCAAAGTAGCATGCACAATCACTTCATGCGTCTCACTACCAAGCAATAATCCCTTAATACCAGTGCGCTTATGCGATGCCATCACAATGACATCCACTTTCGCTTTTTTTGCAGCGTCCAAGATGCCAGCAGAAAGATCGGTATTAGAAACATGCAAGGATTTGGCCTTTATGCCTGAACCTAGCGCTTTAGCAGCATTTTTAAACACATCCTCTGCATAAGCAGCACAAACCTTCTGATGGTCCTTTTGAGAGACTCCATAACCCATGGTGCTATCGGAATACACCGTAGGCGGAAGTGGATCGGAGACGTACACCAATGTCACTGCCGCTTTATCAGCGTTGGCAAGCTTCGCAACTTCCTTGAGGGCTTTTTTGCTTATATCTGAACCATCTACCGGTACTAATAAATGCTTAAACATATCTGACTCCCTTTAAATTGAACTGCTGATCCACTGATTACATCATAATACTGATTATTAATGCATTAAAGCTCAAAAGGA
>JBILYO010000215.1:0-3095 GCA_044377685.1 Polynucleobacter sp.
TTATACGCGCTCTGTTTTAAATTCAGAACTCTTAGGCGAGAAAGTAGTCTCTTTTCATGAGACCTTGAATGTTCCCAAACTGATCTCTCCCACAACACAGTTCATGCTACCTTGGAGAATGCCGCGCATTACTTGGTAGTTGAAGGATGAATTACTGCAAAGCTCTACCGCTCTTGCGAGGATCACGGCGGCGCTCTTGGCGTTCCATGAGATCAACGAACCATAGCAAATGATCATGCGTTGTTCCTTCAAAACGCTTGTCATGCGGAATCTCAATGACTGCATCCACTAAATACTGAATCGCTTTATCAGCATCAACCTGATGCTGCCTAGAGAATATTTTAGAGATCGCTGTAAAGGCCTCTGCCAAAAGAACTACTTTTCTCTTTGAGGGAACATACGCTCTTGTAGAAATAGAATCTAGATTCAGCTTTTCTACTTCTCGACCAATCTCAGCATAAATCAGCCTTGCCGCCTGAATCGCTGGTCGGCAATCCCACGGTAAATCAGAAATCCCATTTTCCGCACGAGTATATAAAACATCCGCATGCTTTAAGAGTCGAGCAATCACGCTAGCAATTTGATCATTAAACTCAGGCTTACTGAGCCAAACCTGAGGATCAAGATCCGCCTCTCTTAGCCAATTGAGCGGTAAATAAATCCTTCCATTTGCAGCATCCTCACCCACATCACGCGCTATATTCGTAAGTTGCATTGCTAAGCCTAGCTCGCAAGCTCTTGCCAAGGTCTCAGGCTCTCTGCGATCCATAATCACACACATCATTGCGCCAACCGTACCCGCAACGCGTGCGCAGTAATCCAGTAAATCTTCTATGGTGTCGTAAGTCTTAAACTGGGTATCCCATTCATAACCCTCAATGAGTGCGAGCGGCAAGCTAATGGGTAAATCAAATTCTTTAACGACTATCGATAAGGCACGATCAGCGGCAATATCATCCGGTGTGCCTTGATAGATTCGATCAAGCCGTTCACGCAATTTTGGAATCGCATCTGGCTCTGCGTCTACTGCATCAGCGACATCATCGGTGATACGACAAAAGGCATATAAAGCCGTTGCTGGGTCTCTAACTCTCTGCGGCAAAATTCTGGAGGCAGCAAAGAAGGACTTTGATCCATCTCGCATGGTTGCGACACACTCTTGAAGATCTTTCATATTTTGAGTCATGCTAAGACTTTTCTAGGCTCAGCTACTACTGACATCAATGCCTTTGCTGAAGATAAAACACCGGGTATGCCTGCACCTGGATGGGTTCCAGCCCCCACCATATACAGGCCTTGAATATCTTCGCTACGGTTATGAGGTCTAAACCAAGCACTTTGAAGTAAGAGTGGTTCAAAACCAAAGGCAGCGCCTTTAACGGACAGGAGGCGATCCTGAAAGTCTTGAGGGGTCATGAGAAAGGATGTTTTAAGATGCTTTTCAAATCCAGGCAAAACACTTTCATCTAAGTACTTGGCAATCGCTTGACGATAAGGTTCAGCCTCCTTAGCCCAGTCTGTGCCGCTTGCTAAATTCGGTACTGGCGCTAACACATAAAATGCATCACCGCCAGCAGGCGCCAAAGATGGGTCAGTAGCGGTTGGTCTATGTAAATACAAACTAAAGTCATCTGCTAGTACATGCTTCTTAAAGATATCCGTGAGTAGTTCTTTATAACGCTTACCCAACAAAATCATGTGGTGAGGAACATCAGGATATTGTTTATCTGTACCAAAGTACCAGACAAAAAGGCTCATAGAGTATTTACTCTTATTCACCTTAGCATCGGTCCACACTTTCCGATGTTCTGGCGCAATGAGTTTTTGATAAGTCCAAGCTGCATCCGCATTGGAGACCACAATATCTGCAGGAATAAATTCACCATTAGCTAGCGTAACGCCTTGAGCTTTGCCATTCTCGACTTCAATTCGTTTCACCTCAGAGTTCAGGCGAATTTCTACCCCTCTACCGGCCAATAAACCAGCCAAGCCTTTGATCAAAGAGCCTGTGCCACCCATCGCCGAGTGCACGCCATGGCGTCGCTCTAAGGAATTGATAAGTGCATAGACAGCTGTCACAGAAAAAGGGTTGCCGCCAATAAGTAGGGGATGAAAACTCATCACTTGACGGATTTTGTCATTCTTTAAGTGACGTGCCACTAATTTGTAGATACTCTCCCAAGCCCGCATCTTGATCATCGATGGAATTGCACGCACTAAATCCCCAAGCGAATCAAATGCCGTAGAACTTAACTCCTGAAATCCAAGCTTGTAGCATTTTTCTGCTTCTGCTAAAAACCGCTCATAACCCGGTAAGTCTTCTGGTGCAAACTTAGCCACTTCAGCGCGCATTCTGGCTGGGTCACCTGTGTAATCAAAATGAGTACCATCGTCAAAACGGATTCGATAGAAAGGATCCATTAAGCGCAGATCAACATCATCTGACATCTTCTTGCCGCATAATTCCCATAATTCACTCAGCAAGAATGGTGCAGTAATAATGGTTGGGCCTGCGTCAAAGGTATAGCCATCACGATGGTGTACGTATGCCCTACCACCGGGTGCATCTAGCTTCTCTATAACAATGACCTTGTAGCCTTTACAAGACAAACGAATAGCAGCAGCTAGTCCTCCAAATCCACTTCCAATCACAATGGCAGTGGATACTTTATCTTCTTTGAATACCGCTTTTTTTAACATTTCCCAAACCAACTTTTCTACAAAAAAATAGCGTCATATTTACCATATGACGCTATTGGTTTAACTCTACATAGCTTACTTCATTGCCACTGATTTTGTCGGAGGAACCTCGTCGGGAGATTTTTGTGTTGTCTTAGCAGGCTTATTCAAATAAGGATAGTTGGGGGCTTTCTTTGTTGTCATAGCGGGCCCAGTCAAATAAGGATAGTCAGACAACATCGACACACCATAAAGTGGCTTGTAAGCACCTTGGTGGCAAGTGGCACAATTATTTTTAGCAACATCACCAGTGGGGCCTAAACGATGCGGAGGAAAAATTCCTTGGATAGGCTCCATGTAGTTATTGTTGAGATCCTGCGCCATCCGAATGGCATACCAAGCTTTCGTTTTTTGTG
>JBILYO010000216.1:0-3090 GCA_044377685.1 Polynucleobacter sp.
TGATTTCCGTCGGAATCAGTTTAATCATGTTACCCAAGCGTTACGTCAACCTGGATCATCATTCAAGCCCTTTATATATGCTGCTGCAATCGAAAAAGGCTTTTCTCCTAGTACTCTTGTTAATGATGCGCCTTTATCTATTGGCAGCATGGAGACTGGCAGTCAGGTTTGGGAGCCCAAAAACTACGATGGCAAGTACGATGGCATGATGCGTTTACGCAATGCTTTAGCTAAATCAAAGAATTTAGTTTCTGTGCGAATCATACGTGCGATTGGGCCATCTTATGCGCAAGAATATATTCAGCGTTTTGGGTTTGAACCAGAAAAGCATCCACCATATTTAACAATGGCACTTGGTGCTGGCTCGGTGACACCACTACAAATGGCATCAGCTTATAGCGTTTTTGCAAATGGCGGGTATCGTGTTGATCCATTTCTGATCGACAAGATGATGGATTCTAAGGGCACGGTTTTATTTGAGGCAAAGCGTGAGGATGCAAGCAGAGTGTTGGATGCGCGCACTGCATTTGTGATGGATAGCATGCTGCAAGAAGTTACCAAGACCGGCACAGCTGCCTCGGCTCGAGTCAAACTTGGTCGTAACGATATTGCAGGAAAAACAGGGACTACTAATGATTCTCACGATGCCTGGTTTGCGGGCTACAACCCAAAGATAGCAGCAGTTGCATGGATCGGCTTTGATAAGCCTGCCAGCTTGGGCGATCGCGAAACTGGCGGCGGCCTTGCTCTACCAATGTGGATTTCGTATATGGGTATTGCTTTGAGAAACCTTCCACAAGAAGCTCGCGAAGTTCCTAGTGGAGTGACACAAGTCGACGGAGATTGGTTTATTCCTGAGTTCTCAAATGCTGGTGGCGTACGCGAACTAAAGTAGTTCGCTCAGATCATGGCCCGGCAAGCTCGCACTGTAATACCTGGACAGGTAATGCATGTCATGGTGCGTGGAAATAATCGCGAAGCTCTTTTTTTTGCCGATGACGATCGGCGTATTTATTTGCGATGGTTACAGGAAGCCGCCAAGCATTTTGGATGCGCAGTCCATGCTTTCGCACTAATGCCAAATCATGTTCATCTTTTATTGACACCACAAGAAAAAGATTCGCTCGCCAAAACGATGCAGTCCTTAGGAAGGCGTTACGCACAGTACTTTAATCAACAACATAAACGGTCAGGAACCATTTGGGAGGGGCGTTACCGTTCATCTTTGATAGACCCAGAATATTTTCTGCGCTGCCAGCGTTATGTTGAGCTCAATCCAGTGAGGTCTGGAGATGAATCCAGCCCTCAGGATTCTGGTTGGACTAGTTATTTGACCCATATTGGTGGAAATTCGGATCCATGGCTGGTAGATCATGAGAACTTTTGGCGATTAGGTAATACTCCCTTTGAGAGGCAAATGGGGTGGGCTGCTTTTGTTAAGGAAGGAGCACCTCATTGGGAAGATAGGCAAATCACCGAATCCTTGCTCCGCTCAAAACCGTGGGTGAGTGATATCTACGCCAAAAAAGTCTTTAAAGATAGCCCAGAAATAGCTCAAATACGTGAACGAGGGCGGCCAAGAAAAATAATTACATTAAATTCAGATACTTAGGCCTAATATAGGCTTTCCTGAACTCGCCCTTTACAAAACAGGCATCTGACTCTGTCCCTATTGATAGAGCTCATTTTGGTGCAGTCTGTAATAAAATGGGACAGAGTTAATTTATTTCTATTGCATCGGCATGGGTATTCACCTATATTTGATCCTCCAAAAGTAATCAGGACTTTGTCGTCCCTCAGAAATACTATGACTACACAAACAACTTTTAATCTTCGCCCAAGCGCTCATGGTCTATATGACCCGCAAAATGAGCATGATGCCTGTGGCGTAGGATTTGTTGCGCACATCAAGGGTAAGAAATCCCACGAGATCGTTTCTCAGGGTTTGAAGATTCTTGAGAATCTAGATCACCGTGGTGCGGTTGGTGCTGACCCGCTGATGGGTGATGGTGCAGGTATTTTGATTCAGATTCCCGATACGCTATATCGCGAAGAAATGGCCAAGCAAGGAGTGACTTTGCCGCCATTAGGTGAATATGGCGTTGGCATGATTTTCTTGCCAAAAGAGCATGCCTCACGTTTAGCTTGTGAACAAGAATTAGAGCGCACAGTCCGCTTAGAAGGACAGGTTGTTTTAGGCTGGAGAGATGTTCCTATTGACGTCGAGCTCCCGATGTCACCCACAGTACGAATGACTGAACCTGTTATCCGCCAAATTTTTATTGGTCGTGGCCGTGACATCATGACAACGGATGCTCTAGAGCGTAAGTTGTATGTCATTCGCAAAACAGCGAGTCATGCTATTCAGGATTTACATTTAAAACATGGTAAAGAATATTTTGTGGCTTCCATGTCCGCGCGCACTATTGTTTACAAAGGCCTGCTGTTGGCAAATCAAGTTGGTGCCTATTACCAAGATCTCCAAGATCCACGTACGGTATCTGCGCTCGCCTTAGTTCATCAACGCTTTTCAACGAATACATTCCCTGCATGGGAATTGGCGCATCCCTATCGCATGATTGCGCATAACGGCGAGATCAATACTGTTAAGGGCAATGTGAACTGGGTCAATGCTCGCGAAGGGGCCATCAGCTCTCCAGTGTTAGGCGAGGATTTAAAAAAATTATGGCCATTAATTTATCCAGGCCAGTCTGATACAGCCTGTTTTGATAATTGCTTAGAGTTATTAGTGATGGCTGGTTATCCATTGGCACAGGCCATGATGATGATGATTCCTGAGGCTTGGGAACAGCATGCATTAATGGATGACAATCGCCGTGCTTTCTATGAATATCACGCAGCAATGATGGAGCCATGGGATGGCCCCGCCGCTATGGCCTTTACTGATGGTCGTCAAATTGGTGCAACGCTCGATCGTAATGGCTTACGGCCCGCTCGTTATTACGTAACAGATGACGACTTAGTCATTATGGGATCCGAGGCAGGCGTATTGCCCATTCCTGAAAGCAAAATTATTCAAAAGTGGCGTCTTCAACCAGGCAAGATGTTCATGATTGATATGGAGCAAGG
>JBILYO010000217.1:0-3084 GCA_044377685.1 Polynucleobacter sp.
CTTTTGCAATTATTACGTGGTGCAGGGGCAGCCGGTCTTGCAGGTATGTCAGAGCTGCGAGAACTCAAGAGTGGTGACTCGCCGATTTTTTTATGGCGCCCACTGATTCATCAAAGCAAAGCAGAGCTAGAGGTTTACGCTAAAATCCATAAGCTTAAGTGGATTGAAGATCCCAGTAATCAGAATACTCAATACCGCCGTAATGCGATTCGCAAATTCATTATTCCAAAGTTAGAAAAGATTCAGCCAGATGCCGTTGCTAATTTAGCTCGCAGTGCAAAAGCCTTAGCAGATTCCCAAACGCTTCTAGATCGTTTGGCCATGCAAGACGGCAAACTGATCCTGAACAAGGGCGCTTTAAAAGTGAAGCCCTTATTACTTTTGGCTGAACAGGATCTCCCTGCGGCTAACAACTTAGTCCGGCACTGGCTTAAGACTCAAGGACTAGCAATGCCTTCACAAGAGCGCTTGGCTGCCTGGTTAAAAGATCTTTCTAGCGCAAAGCTCGATACCCAACTTGAATGGTTACATGACGAACACAAGATTCGCTTATGGCGAGGTCAATTACAGATTGCTCAAGAAGAAGCGCAACAGGGCGAGTGGGTTTTTAAAAAACTCAATGCCAAGAGTCAAGCTGAAGGTTTACCTGCGGCATGGGTGAAAGAGGCTCAAACAAAAGGACAAATTGAAATCCGACCCAGAGTAGGCTCTGAAAAGATTCAAATCAAGCCCAATAGCCCCCGTAAAGCTCTCAAAAACCTTTTTCAAGAGGGAGCTATCCCACCTTGGCAACGTCAGGCCCCATTACTGTTTATTAATCAAGAGCTCATTGCCGTTGCAGGCATTGGACTGAGCTATCCTCACTTGGTTAAAACGGGGCCACGGGTGTTGCCTGAGTGGCAACAAGTCGGTTTTTAGGTTCAAAACCCTGTAAAATAGGGCCTTTTTAGACCTATGGAGAATTTAGTTCTTCATAAAAGACTTTAAAGACGGTTTTTATGGCTCTTATCGTACATAAGTATGGCGGCACCTCAATGGGCTCGGTGGAGCGCATTGGCAATGTTGCTAAACGTGTTGCTAAATGGATGCGTGCCGGACACCAGGTAGTGGTAGTTCCCTCTGCTATGTCTGGGGAAACCAATCGCTTGCTTGGTCTTGCAAAAGAAATTAACCCCCAAGCCCATCCCCGTGAGTTAGATCAAATTGCCTCTACTGGTGAGCAGGTGAGTTCAGGATTGCTAGCTTTAGCGTTGATGCGTGAAGGTGTTGATGCAGTCAGTTACGCCGGTTGGCAAGTAACAGTGCATACCGATTCATCTTTCACTAAAGCGCGTATTAAGAGTATTGATGATCAAAAAATCTTAGCTGATCTCAATGCGGGGCGTGCAGTAGTGGTGACCGGTTTTCAGGGTGTTGATCCCGAGGGCAATATCACCACCTTAGGTCGTGGTGGTTCAGATACTTCTGCTGTAGCCATGGCTGCCGCACTCAAAGCAGACGAGTGTTTGATCTATACCGACGTTGATGGTGTTTACACCACTGACCCACGGGTTTGTGAAGACGCGCGCCGTCTAGATAAAATCACTTTTGAAGAGATGCTAGAGATGGCTAGCTTAGGATCAAAAGTATTGCAGATTCGTTCAGTCGAGTTTGCAGGTAAATACAAAGTTAAAACCAGAGTTCTGTCATCGCTGACAGATCCATTGATCCCCCTTGATCTTGAGATGAAGTCGGGAACCTTGATTACATTTGAAGAGGACAGCACTATGGAAGCCGCCGTTATTTCCGGCATTGCCTTTGCGCGTGATGAAGCAAAGATTACCGTTTTGGGTGTACCCGATCGCCCAGGTATCGCTTATCAAATATTAGGTCCGATTGCGGATGCCAATATTGATGTAGACATGATTATTCAAAATCAATCGGTTGATGGTAAAACTGACTTTACCTTCACAGTGCCACGCTCTGAATATCAAAAGGCCCTGGACTTGTTGAAGAACACAGTTCAGTCCCAGATTGAAGCTAAAGAAATCTCTGGCGATCCAAAGGTATCCAAGGTATCAGTTGTGGGTGTGGGAATGCGTTCCCACGTGGGCGTTGCCAGCAAGATGTTTCGTACCTTATCAGAGGAGGGCATCAATATCCTGATGATCTCCACTAGTGAAATCAAGATATCGGTAGTCATTGATGAGAAATATATGGAATTGGCAGTACGTGCATTGCATAAAGTTTTTGAGCTTGACCAGAAGTAGAGCATTAAAACCGCTGTAAAACCCCCATCAGACGGTAATCCGTTAAACTGTGGGTCGTTGTAAGAGTATCAAGTACGGAGACGTGGCCGAGCTGGTCGAAGGCACTCCCCTGCTAAGGGAGCATCGGGGCTAAAACTCTGATCGGAGGTTCGAATCCTCTCGTCTCCGCCATATGTCAAGGATTTATGGGGGTTTGTTGTCAAATCCCCATAATTTCCCCCAATTTTCCCCACACAAATGCTATTCCTCGAATCGTTCTCTAGTGAGCGACTGGTTCTCTAGCTTGTGAGCTGGTGGTGGATTTGCAGTTCGACGGCGCTCTTCATCCACAGATGCAGTTTCAAAGTCTCTGGCACGCTGTAGTTCCTGTTCCTTAGCTTCGGCTAGTTTCGATGCGGGAATGACAGTGCCGTCCTTTATAAGGCGCTCTAACTGGAATTGCTTAAAGGTCTGGGTTTTCACCTTGCCAGCGAACTGCACATCACCTAGACCTTTTTTACTCATCTAGCTAATGTAACAAAGTAGGGTGGTAGGCATCAAGAAACGGGATTTTGCTTAACCCACCGTACCCGTCCCCCCTTGATCGACCGCTTCACTAAGTTAGCCTATGCATAGTATTTTGCTCAAGCGCCCACCTATTTTTCACCAATCTAGTGAAATTCCGTCTATTTATCGTCTTTTATCCATGCTAGGATTTCATCATGGATTTTCCATATTTCATGAAATACTCATTAAGGACAAGATAATGAAAAAGAAGCTACTAGTACTACTGATTACAGCGGCATCTACAATGATGCCGAACTTAGCATCTGCGGTGGCGATTGATACAGGTTGG
>JBILYO010000076.1:0-9210 GCA_044377685.1 Polynucleobacter sp.
AATATGCGCCTAATGATTATTTTATTTTTGGGTCGGAGACTAAAGGTATCACTGATGAAGTGAGAAACTCAATTCCCCTTGCCAATCAAATGCGCTTAACGATGCAAGATAGTTCTCGCAGTCTTAATCTATCCAATACCGTTGCGATTGTGGTGTACGAGGCATGGCGTCAAAATGGCCTAACAGGCGGTAAATAACTCTAGGCTTCTATTTTGGGATCACGGCCCATGAGTTTTCTGACAGCATCTTGCGCTGCCAACTTGCCAGATAAGACTTCGCCCATCATTTCAGTAATAGGCATTTCAACCTTTAAGCGCTTTGCTAATTCCCTAATGGCTGATGCGCATAGCACCCCTTCAGCCACATGACCCAGACTGCTTAAAATCTCAGGCAGTGGCTTGCCAGCAGCAAGTTCAAGGCCTACACGTCGATTACGCGACAAATCCCCCGTCGCAGTCAAAATTAAATCGCCTACACCCGTTAAACCCATACAGGTTTCTGATCTACCACCGGCTGCTTTTACTAAACGCATCATCTCTGCCAGACCGCGTGTCAACACTGCAGCACGCGCATTCAAACCTAAGTGCAAACCATCTCCGATACCTGCTGCAATAGCCAGCACATTCTTTACGGCACCGCCTAGTTCAACACCAATCAAATCATCACTGGAGTAGATACGCATATTGCCGTGATGAAAAGCCATTTGAACAATCGCGCACAGATCATTAGAGGTGCTGGCAACAGTTAATGCGCAAGGCATTCCAGATGCTACTTCGCGAGCAAAGCTAGGTCCAGATAGGACGCCAAAAGAATGGCTTAAACCGTGGCTATGTAATTTGTTTTCACGCTCTACAACTTGGTGTGGCAAAAAAGAAGTTTGAGGTTCCAAACCTTTACACAACCAAATAATATTGAGGGGGTGCTCTGCTTCTTTTAGGGCCAGTGCAATCGTTTCTGAAAGACCAGACATCGGTGTTGCCACCACTAATAAATCATTTTTTGATAATCTTTTAATGGCCTTAGAAAAATCGCTCTCTAATTTCAAACTCGGAGGTAATGTTATGCCTGGCAAGTAAGAGGCATTCTCCCTGCTCTGTTGCATCTGCGCCAACTGAGAAGCGTTACGAGACCATAAGCAGACATCATCCAGCTGCAGATGATGGGCCGCTTGAGCGGCCATCGCTGTTCCCCAAGCCCCAGCACCGAGCAGCGTCACCTTCATGATCTGTGGGCCTGTCCTGAGCTTTAGTTAGTAAGAGTTCCCTTGCTTTCCTCAGCAGCTGCTTGTTGAGCTTGCATCATACGATGCTCATACATGCCATGGAAATTAATCTCGTTCAAATGAATCGGTTGAAAGCCTGCACGACTAATCATGTCGGCAATATTAGAACGTAGATAAGGGTACAAAATCGTTGGACAAGCAATTCCCAACATCGGATCAATTTGCTCAGCAGGAATGTTGCTGAATTCAAAAATGCCGGCTTGCTTAGCCTCTATTAAGAATAAAACCTTGGTCTCTACTTTTGCAGTGATAGTAGAACTTAATGCCACTTCAAAAATACCTTCGCTTAATGGCGTCACCGCAATATCAATTTCCACCTGTATTTGAGGCTCGGAAGCAACCATCAGAATCTGTGGCGCATTAGGCTGCTCCAAAGATAAATCTTTCAGATAAATCCTCTGAATCCGAAACCCTGGCTCATTTGAGCCGTCGATTCCATCTTGAGGTGCAGAAGATTGTTCAGTCATCGCAAACTTTCTTTTCTTTAAGTATTAAGAGATTACATTAGCAAAGGATCTAACTTACCAGCACGATCCAAGGCCACTAAATCATCATATCCACCAACGTGTGTCTCCCCAATATAGATTTGCGGAACAGTACGACGTCCAGTGCGAGTCATCATCAATTCACGTTGTGCCGGATCACGATCAATTAAAATTTTTTCTAAATTAGCTACACCTTTTTTGAGCAATAGCTTTTCAGCCATCACGCAATATGGGCAAACCTGCGTGCTATACATTGTTACTTGAGGCATTGCTTCTCCTACTTGATCAATGGAAGGGCTGATGCTTTCCATGCCTGAACGCCGCCATCGAGAGCGGCTACCTCTGCAAAACCTAACTTTTGCATTTCGGATGCGGATTTACGAGAAAGGGTTCCCGTTTCACAAACCAATACAACTGGGTTTTTACGGTCTAACTTTAGCTTTTCAACGCTCGCTGAAAATCCAGCAGCATCAATGTGTTTTGCACCAGGCAAATGGCCCGTTTTATAAGCATCTAAAGAACGTAAGTCTAAGACGGCCGCCTTACGTCGATTAATCCAAATAGTAGCTTCGGTAGGCGACAAGCCTTTTCCGCCAATAAGCGTAGATAATGTGGGTAGGAAAAGTGCAGTGCCCGAAACCACTAAAAGGGCAATTAGCGCTAAATTATCAATTTGCGTGAGAAAGTTCATCATCAGATTATAGAATGGCTCTATGAAACAACTTGTCCTTATTCGTCATGGTGAATCTGACTGGAACCTAGAAAACCGCTTCACTGGCTGGGCGGACGTTGACTTAACCCCCAAGGGTAGGGATCAGGCCGTCACTGCAGGAGAAAGCCTTAAAAAAGGGGGGTATGAGTTCGATGTAGCCTATACCTCTGTTTTAAAGCGAGCAATTCGCACACTGTGGCACGTTCAAGACGCCATGAATCTGATGTGGATTCCAGTCCTTCATAGCTGGAGACTAAATGAGCGACATTACGGCGCCTTAACAGGGCTTAATAAAGCTGAGACGGCTGCTAAGTATGGAGATCAGCAGGTGCATATCTGGCGTCGTTCATATGATGTACGCCCCCCACTTTTAGAGATCCATGATGAGCGTAACCCCCAAAAAGATCCTCGCTACTCTAAGCTGAGCGCCTCTGATATTCCTCTAGGAGAGTGTCTTAAAGACAATGTAGAACGCGTTTTACCGTTATGGAATGAATCCATTGCGCCAGCCCTAAAAGCAAATAAACGTGTACTCTTAGTAGCACATGGCAATAGCATTCGTTCCTTAATCAAGTATTTGGATCAAATGACTGATGAAGCCATTATGGAAGTTAATATACCGAACGGCGTACCACTGGTTTATGAGTTGGATGACAACCTTAAACCCATTCAACATTTTTATTTGGACTAGGATACAAAGCATCTATGCGTCAATTTCTAAAAAACTTTGCCCTGATTTCAGTCGGCTTAATTGCTGGGGTCGCTGCTACCATTCAATTTTCGGCTAGCGCTCAACAAGGGAGCACACTTCCATTAGATGAGCTTCGCACCTTATCCAATGTTTTTGCTCAAATCAAACGTGAGTACGTAGAGCCTATCGAAGATAAGCAGTTACTAACCAATGCCGTTAAAGGCATGGTAAGTAGCCTAGATCCTCACTCTACCTTCTTGGATAAAAAAGATTTTTCGGAAATGCAAGAACAAACTTCCGGAAAATTTGCAGGCCTTGGAATCGAGATTACCTCCGAAGATGGTCTTGTTAAAGTACTGAACCCAATTGAAGATAGCCCAGCTGCGCGTGCTGGCCTACAAGCAGGTGATCTCATCACCCGCCTAGATGACAAACCAGTGCGGGGTATGTCTCTTGATAAAGCAGTACGTACTATGCGCGGTACACCGGGTACCAAAATTACCTTAACGATATTTCGTAAAAGCGAAGAGCGCAGCTTTCCAGTTACCATCACTCGCGCAGAAATTAAAGTGCAATCGGTTAAAACTAAAATCTTAGATAACGATATCGCCTGGATTAGGATTACTAGCTTTCAAGAACGTACCATTCCAGATCTTGCCAAAAAACTAACTGAAATTGCCAGCCAGAATCCCAAGCTAAAAGGCATCATTCTGGATTTAAGAAACAATGGGGGCGGCCTTTTACAAGGCGCAGTTGGTGTGGCAGCAGCCTTCCTGCCTCCTGATGTAGTGATTGTCAGTACTAAGGGCCAGGCCCAGGATTCTAAGCAAGTATTTAATGCCTCACCAGCAATGTATCGCCTTAATGAGCCTGGGGATCCATTAGTTGGAGTGCCAGCCATGTTTAAGAAACTACCAATGGCTGTTTTAGTCAATGCTTACTCAGCCTCAGCATCAGAAATTGTTGCCGGAGCATTGCAGGACTACAAGCGTGCCACCATTATTGGTAAAACAACGTTTGGTAAGGGCTCTGTGCAAACGGTTCGCCCACTAACAAATGATTCCGCTCTAAAAATCACTACCGCTTACTACTACACACCAAGTGGGAAATCGATTCAGGCATTTGGTGTCAAACCCGACATACCGGTAGATCAAAATAAAGACGGTGATCCAGACGACGTATTAATTACGCGTGAGATAGACAGCGAAAAACATCTACGGAATAAGCAATCTGCTGAAGACAAGCTCATTAAAGATCGTGAGCAGCGTCGTCTTGAAGAGTTACAGCGCATAGAAGAAAGGAATGCGAAGAAAACTCCAGAGGATAAGGAGAAAGAAAAGAATAAGAAGCCGCCGGAACTAGGTAGTGCAAATGACTTCATGCTCTCTCAGGCAGTTGCCTTTATTAATGGTCAACCGGTGCAACGCTCTTCATCCAAGCTTGAGTAATTTTGAATAGACCTTGAACCTGCAGATGAATGACCAGCAGCTACTTCGTTACTCGCGACACCTACTGCTGGAAGAGATTGATGTAGTAGGTCAAGAAAAGCTACTACAGTCACATGCTCTAGTGATAGGAGCAGGTGGGCTGGGTAGCGCTACAGCTCCTTACCTTGCAGCTGCTGGGCTTGGCCATATTACTCTCATAGATCACGACCAAGTGGAACTGACCAATCTACAGCGTCAAATCATGCATGCTGAAAATAGTATTGGCAAAAGCAAGGTGGTCTCTGGAAAAGAATTTTTGCAGAGACTGAACTCTAGCATTCAAATTGACACTATTGAAGCTAGAGCGACAACGCAACTACTTGATGAGCTTTTACCTAGTGTTGATATCGTTTTGGATTGCACTGATCATTTTTCTACGCGTCATTCAATTAATGCAAGCTGTGTAAAACACTTGACTCCACTAGTATCTGGCTCTGCTTTACGTTTTGATGGCCAAATCAGTGTGTTTGATTCCCGCATATCAGCCTCACCATGCTATGCCTGTATTTTTTCTCCTGAAGAATCTTTTGAAGAAGTCAGTTGTGCCAGCATGGGCATATTTTCTCCCCTTGTGGGAATCATAGGAGCGATGCAAGCAGCCCAAGCTTTACAAGTATTAATCGGCTTTGGGGAGCCTCTCGTCGGCCGTATGCTGCTCTGGAATGGGCGCAATACCCAAATTGACGAAATCCATATTTCCCGCAACCCAGATTGTCTAGTATGCGGAAAAAGTCACTAAACTTTCAGGAGAGTAAGCGCTCTAGCGCTTTTGCTTGATCTTCTGGCTCATAAGCCTTTAGCACTCTAGAGATGCGCGCCTTTAAAAGGCCTACGTTTGCCTTCAATATCTCGCGTTTAACCAACAACAATTGACTGAAGTGCATAGAAAAATCAGTCAAACCTAAAGCCAATAAGAGCTTTGTCAGTGTGGGATCCCCAGCCATCTCGCCACAAACAGCAATCGGAATATTAGCGCGCTTAGCCTGGCTAATAATGCTATCGAGCAAAAGCAAAATGGCCGGATGCAATGGATCATATAAGTGAGCTACAGCATGATCTGCGCGGTCAATCGCTAAGGTGTACTGAATCAAATCGTTGGTGCCAATCGAGAGAAAATCAAAGCGATTTATAAATAAGGGCAATACCAAAGCAGCTGCAGGAATTTCAATCATCGCACCCACTTGAATATTGGGATTGAAAGCTTGACCACGTTGATGGAGTTGCTGCTTTGCTTTTTCTATCAAACGAAATGTTTCATCAATCTCTTTGGCATGGGCTAACATCGGAATCATGATTCGCGCCTGCCCATAAGCTGATGCCCTCAAGATTGCACGCAACTGGGTCAAGAAAATTTCTGGTTCAGTTAAAGACCAGCGAATCGCGCGTAATCCTAAAGGTGAAGTACCTGTTTGAGAGAGATCAGCGCCAGCACCTAGAGCTTTATCCGCACCTACATCAATCGTTCTAATATTGATTGGTAAGCCATGCATTAAATCAACCACTCGACGATATTCTACGTATTGCTGATCCTCATTTGGCATGGCTTGTTTGCGATCCATAAATAAGAACTCAGACCTAAACAACCCCACCCCAACAGCACCAAACGCTACTGCCTGATTGGCATCTTCAGGTAATTCAATATTGGCAAATAATTCAATCTCAACACCGTCAGCAGTAGCTGTCCTAGAGTGCTTAAGCTGCTGAAGCTTGCGCGTCTCTTTGCTGGCTTGAGTTTGTAGTTTCCGATACTCTGCTAACAATTGCTCATCAGGAGAAACGATCACTACTCCATGCTCGCCATCTAAGACTAACCAATCGCCATGACGAATCATCTCGCTTGCATGGCGTACGCCGACTACAGCGGGAATTTCCATACTGCGAGCCACAATGGCGGTATGGGAAGTCTTGCCTCCGAGATCAGTTACAAACCCAGTGAAGGCATATTCCTTAAAGCGCAACATATCATGTGGTGCAATATCATGGGCTACGATGATAGATTCAATACCCACATCACTTGGAGACAAAAGAGTGGCATTCTCTAAGGCATCTTTCTTTTGAGCATTAAGAGCCTTAATCACTCTCTCTGCTACCTGACGAATATCGTGAGCACGCTCTTTTAGATAGGGATCTTCAATTTCAGAAAATTGCTCGAGCAGATCATTTAGCTCTGTAGTTAATGCCCATGCTGCATTTAATCTTTGCGTACGAATCAGAAGAATTGGCTTCTCAGCCAAGGCTGGATCAGCCAAAATCATGCTGTGCACATCCAAAAATGCTGCCATCTCTGGAGGTGCATCTTTTGGCAACCCCAATCGTAATTGTTCTAGCTCTTGACGAACTTGATCAAAAGCATCTAATAATTTTTGTGCTTCGACTGCTTCTTTGCCAGACTCAACTAAATAATGACTTACCTCTAAAGCTGCACGCGAAATCAGTACCGCCTTGCCAATGGCAATGCCTTTCGATACTGGAATTCCATGCAAAGAGAAAGTCATCTTTACTCGCCTTCGCCAAAGCGATTATTAATCAAATCAGTCAATGCCGTCATGGCCTCATCCGCTTGATCACCAACTGTCTCAAGCGTTATTTTGCTACCAATTCCTGCGGCCAACATCATCACACCCATAATGCTCTTAGCATTGATTTGACGCCCGTTCCGTGACAACAATATTTCACATGGGTATTGAGCGGCAAGTTGGGAAAGCTTGGCTGAAGCTCGCGCATGCAAACCTAATTTATTAATAATTTCTATTTCTGTAACGGGCATAAGTGTTTATTTCATTCATTTTTTTCGCTTACTTTACTTCCAAGCCGCAAAATTCCATTCTGGCCACCTTGAAGCGCTTTGGCTGCTAATTGTTCAAGACCCTCACCGCGATGCGTAATACAGCGCATCAACATTGGTAGATTAAGGCCGGTTAATACAATGACATTACCCAATTGGGCACTCAGTCCAGGAACATCTAATTTTGATGCTACGTTTGCGGGGGTTGCCCCCATCACATCAGTTAAAACTAATATGCCATTGCCACTGTTAACTCCTTTAGCTGCTTCAAGAACGCGCTCAAAACTTACTTTGATATCTTCATAGGGAGGAATATCAACTGCGCGAACACGTTCAGGCAAGACGCCAAAAGTATGCTCGGCAAATCCAAGCATTGCACTGGCAACGGGTGTATGGGCAACGATTAAGATACCGGTCATCTTATGACAATGCCTTCTCAAGCTGATTAAGCCAAAACTGGGGAACATCAAATCCGCTTTGATCAGTAATTTCTACAAAGCAAGTGGGGCTCGTGACATTGATTTCAGTAAGATAAGCGCCGATCAAGTCTAGTCCAACTAAGAATAGTCCACGTGCATTAAGTATCGGAGCAAGATCTTGTGCGATCTTATTCTCCGCATCACTTAAGGGCATGGCAACACCCTTACCACCCGCCGCCAAATTACCCCTGATCTCAGTGCCCTGAGGAATCCGGGCTAAAGCAAAAGGTACCACCTCGCCACCAATCAACAATATGCGCTTATCACCTTGAGTAATCTCTGGTAAAAATTTTTGTGCCATCAGGGTTCTAGAGCCATTCTGCCCTAAGGTTTCAACAATACTAGCCAAATTAAGACCATCAGACCCCACCCTAAAAACACCCATACCGCCCATACCATCCAAGGGCTTAATCACAATATCACGATACTCCTGATGAAATTCTTCTACAGCACTTAATTCACGTGTAATCAAAGTAGGGGGAATTAACTTTGAAAATTCAGTAATAGAAATTTTTTCAGAGTGCTCGCGAACTGCTGATGGATTGTTAAATACTTTTGCTCCCTGACGCTCTGCTGCAGATAAAAGCCAAGTGCAATTGAGATACTCAATATCAAATGGTGGGTCAGTACGCATCATGACTGCAGCAAAAGTATTTAAAGCACGACTTTCGAGATTTCCCAACTCAAACCAAGACGTTGAACTAGGCTTAATCACTAGTGTCTGGCAATCCGCAATCACCAGATGATCTTTCCATAAAAGATTACGACTCTCACAAAACCATAATCGATGGCTAGCACCCTGTGCAACCCGCATCATCGCAAGTGTTGAGTCCTTATGAATCTTAAATGACTCCAGAGGATCAGCAATGAATAAAAAATCCATAAAGGCCTATTGAAAGATTTGCTTTACATTAAGCAGGTTCAGCATCAGGATCCGTGCGCTCAAGCTCTAGAGATGCAGCCAATAATGCTAGACGGGCAACAACGCCATATAAATAAAAACGGTTTGGCGCTGCACTACCTGGCTTGGCGCTTAAATCAGGCATAGAGTTCTGCTCAAAAGCCAAGGGTACAAAATGCATACCCGGAGCATTTAGATTTTCATTGGGGCCGCGATCAGTATGCACTCGATAAAAGCCACCAATCACATAACGATCAATCATGTATACAACTGGCTCAGCAACCGCCTCATTTACCTTTTCAAAGGTATAGACCCCTTCTTGAATCAGAACATCGCTCACTTCTAGGCCCTCCTTCACCACGCTCATCTTGTTGCGGTCTTTACGATT
>JBILYO010000077.1:0-9195 GCA_044377685.1 Polynucleobacter sp.
TGCACTGTTATCTCTCATAATTCCACTTCCCTTCAGTTTTATGACTAATTGAAAACTGCTGCTGATTAATACTTCTTAAACTTTCGCAAAACCCAATAAATGGGCGGTATCTTTTAAGAAAATCTTCAAGTGCGCCATAGGGTCACGACGAACGAGTTTTTTATTCATATACGATTCAAATGTTAAGCGCTGAACGTCTTTATCTTCACACATTTTAACAAAGCGCTCACGACGTTTGTCGCTGTTGTACCAAAATCGCTGCATGATACCCAAGACTAAAAACACAGTGCCATGCTCCTTCATAAAGCGCTTACGAGCCTTTGCTAAGACCTTACCATTGCCGGTAACTAGGAGCTCTTCAACAGCCTCAGCAGCTACTCTGCCACCATACATGCCGTAGTAAATTCCCTCACCCGAAGCAGGGGCTACCACTCCAGCAGCATCTCCAGCCAAGACAACATCTCTAGCGTTATCCCATTTCTTTAAGGGCTTCATTGGCAGGGGTGCACCTTCATGTCTCAGCATTTCAGCATCCTCAAGACCGGTCTGTTTTTTAAGGGCAGTGACTGCACTTCGCAAAGAAAAGCCTTTGTCAGCCGTGCCTGTACCGATACTCATGGTTGTGCCATGGGGAAAAATCCAGCCATAAAAGTCTGGGGATAAAGCGCCCTGATAAAAAACATCGCAGCGTGAGCCATCAAAACCAGCTGGTGGGTTCTCAGGAACTTTAACAATCTCGTGATAGGCGAAGACATACTCCACCTCTTTAGCACCTGGAATCGCCTGACGTCCAACTGCCGATTTAGCACCATCGGCGCCAATCACTGCCTTAGCGCGAACGGCTACGGTTTCATCAGGTGCGCCATGCTTACCACGCACAACATAATGCACAACTGAGACTCCATCTTGATCTCTAGTGAGTTTCTCAAAGACGCCGGTTCTTCTTTCAGCACCATCATTGGCGGCACGGACACGCAAAAATTCATCAAACTTATCGCGATCAACCATCCCTACAAAGCCGCCCTCAATATGCATATCTACTGCCTTATCTGAAGGGGCAATCATTCTGGCGCAATTGGCCTTGGCTACTAGCAGCTCATCGGGGATTTCAAAATCCTTAATTAAGCGAGGAGGTATAGCGCCACCGCAAGGCTTAATGCGGCCCATGCGATCTAATAAGAGGACTTTTCGACCTTTCTTTGCAAGATCACTTGCAGCTGTAGCTCCAGTAGGGCCACCGCCAACCACAACGACTTCAAAAGTTTCTAGGGCACTCATTTTCATCTCCATCATACTCAGTTAAATGATTCAGTTAATTGATTGATTTACTACACACCCACTAAATGATTCGACATATTGTTTGTTTGTTTTTGCGAACGAGTCTGATAAGACAAGTATGCAGCCACAACAAATAAAACACCCTCTAATAAAAAGACAAAAGCATAGGCAGAAGCTGGGTCACCCAAAATAATCCTCGCAATATCACTTAAACCAGTCCCAATGATTCCACCTAAACCAAAGGCCATCGCTTGTGATGCTCCCCAAATTCCCATACGAACACCCTCACGCCGCGCACTGCCGATACTCGCAAATTGCATCATCGAGCCGATAGCAGCAATCGAAAAGGCGCCATTAAAGATGCCCAATAGGAAAACGGATGCCTGAAAGAAAATGACATTAGCAATTGGTCCAGACAAAACTAGGCCTAACATCGCCAAAGCTGAAGCAAGACATCCGCCAATTGTCCAATTGCTTAGTGTCGTTAAGGACTGAGATTTAGCTTTGCTAGTGATAAAAGCCAAAGCTAGCATTCCAACGAGTACGCCGCCGTTTTGCAAGCCAGATAAAGTGGTGGTTTCAGCGGGGCTAAAACCAAATGCAACGGCTGCAAAAGGTTCTAAGATCAAATCTTGTGAGCTATAAGCCAACATAGATACAAAGACAAACCAGGTAAATGAACGCACCCTACTTTCTTTCCAGACCTCAGCAAAGGCTTCACGAAAACTTACTTTTAAAGGAGCGGTCTCTAAATCAGCTTCTTCTGCATTACTGATAACCTTTTGAGTTTTAGCTACTGGGGATTCCATTCCCCAGATCGCCAAGAATGTGACTATCACTGCAATCACCGATACAGTAGATGAAATGATTAATAGACGCTCAAATGAAAATGGTGTGAGGAACTTTCCACTGACGCTGGCTGTAAAAGCAAACCCGAAAATCATCATCAACCAAACACAAGTGGCAGCGGCAGCCTTCTTCTTAGGCTCGACTCGTTTTGCTAGCAGCACGAGTAAGGCAGTGCCACTAGAACTCACGCCAATACCAATCATCAAAAAGGCAATGGTTGCTAATGCAATACCTAAGCCAACCGAATGACTCAAAAGAATCGTCGAGGCAGCCGCCAACACGCCGCCACTAGCCAATACCAATATTCCTCCACGAATCCATGGGCTTGCTCTGCGCGTTTGATCGGAACCAAAACCCATTCGAGGGCGAATTAACTGAATAAAATAATGTAATGCCACCAATGCACCGGGCAAAATTGCGGGCAGAGCTAACTCAATGACCATCACACGATTTAATAGTGAGGTCGTTAACACCACAATCGATCCTAAGGACGCCTGGACTAAACCTAGTCTGGCAATTTGGGGCCAAGTGAGATAGGTGGTTTCAGGAGTGCTCATAGTTCAATTAATTTACCGAGAAACGTCCTGCCACTGCAAATGCGCTCACCATCATTCCTATAACAAACAATGGCACCCCAAAACCACTTAGAAATAATGCCCGCTTGACTGGATCTTGTGAAAAATAATGCATCATCTTGATTTGACCGGCGATAAGCAGCAAAATCACGAATGCTTGCCAATAAGTACCCCATACTAATAAGAGTCCAATAACGCCAAACTGCGGCGCTAACATCATCAAGCACGCATTCTCGGCCGCACCTGCAATACCGAGTTGTACTGGCAAAGAGCGCACGCCCATCTTACGGTCACCTTCAATTGCTTTGAAATCATTCAATGTCATGATGCCGTGTGCGCCAATGCTATATAGAATGGCAAGAAGAATGGATGGTGTGGAAGGAAGCAAGTCACCCATCATCACTGCTGAGCCCGTAAACCAAGCCAATCCTTCATAAGAGATTCCGCAAGCGGCATTACCGTACCAGCCATTTTGCTTAAACCGCGCTGGCGGCATGCTATATAACCAAGCCAGCAATAATCCCAGCAAAGTCGCTGCAAATGCCCAGGGACTAATCAGCCAGCCCAATAAGAGTGAGAGGCCTGTCCAAATACAGGCAACATACAGACCCCAAGTACCTGGCATACGGCCCGAAGGGATTGGACGTTGTGGTTCATTGATCGCATCCACCTCGCGATCAAACCAATCATTAACTGCCTGACTAGCAGCGCACACCATGGGACCAGCAAGAATCACACCTGCAATTAATAGGTGCCACCGCCCCTCAAAAGAAACTCCCGTTGCAATCACACCGCAGGCAAAAGCCCACATTGGAGGAAACCAAGTAATGGGCTTGAGTAATTCTAGAATGGCGGATGGCGCAGGAAAACGGCGCACTGTCAGTGTATTTATGATCGCATTCCCCACTTCCAAAGTCGCTCGCTTGAGAAAGGCACCACCATCAAAATATGCTCTAAGACTGCTAGCGACAAAATAGCGCCAGTCAATGCCATTGAAGCAACCTGAAAATCACTTGAACTAGGATTAACTGCGGCTAACCACAAAGGAACTGCGCAGAGAATGCCACCAATGACCGATAGTGGAAGCAAAGGATTCATCGGCTTGCGAGTGAAATAGGTAAATATGTACTTAAGATGATTGGGTAAGAAACGTTCATTGAGGTTTAAAACACCCAAGAAGACATTGAGCTTAGCGCTCTGACGCATCAACCAGAGGATGATAAAAGTCCAGAAGCCCGTTTGATTCGAACCACCCCAAGTCATTACCGTCACAGCCAATGCCAATACAACCAAAGCAATCTCATGATGCTGAATTGTCTGGAATGCAAAGTACATTTTCTGAAAGCCCCGACAATCTTTAGGGCATGGCTCTCGACGAGGACCAGTCACATAACCAAATAAGAAGCCAATTTCTTGCCAACCCCAAACCAAAATAGCGCAGGTGAAACCACAATAAGCTCCCGCTACCGTACTTAAGTTAGCGCTCGTTTTTAATCCCACTAAAGCTAAAGCCAAAACCATACCGCTTACCCAAAAGGTATTTTTATAGGTCGAAGGATTGCGCTGGTTTAGCAAGAGAATGATCCCAGTGCTAAACCACCATATAAAAATCGCGTAGAGAATAGGCCAAACAATGCTCATCACATTACCAGGTGGGAACCATACGAACATTGGCAGGCAAGGTGTTGTCTTGGACCGGGATAAAGTAAAGCTTCAAGAACACTAAACCAGCGCGCGCACCCAAAACAGCAGACTTCACTTTATTGATCAGACCGCCCTCTTTTTTATAGGCATCCATTTTCTCAAACAGCGCTCTCATCTCTTCAAGATATTGATAGAAACGAGGATCATCTAAGTTCACAGAAATTGGGAATACCTGTTTAATAATTTCATTCGTAATGAACAATACCTTCTTGTCGTAATCCGTTGGAGAAATCCTCATCGCTTTGTAGAGCTCAATCCGAGTATGGTCACGAACATACATCGTGGCATATACCGCGAGGATGAAGAAGCGAATCCAATACTTATTAATACCTTGTAACAACTTAGGGTTAGCGCGCATGATCAGCGCAAAGGACTCGCCATGGCGGAACTCGTCATTGCACCAGCGCTCAAACCATAAGAAGATCGGATGAAAGCGTGTTTCAGGGCGACTTTCAAGTTCTCGGAAAATAGTGATGTAACGCGCATAGCCAATCTTCTCAGAAAGATAAGTAGCGTAAAAAATAAACTTTGGCTTAAAGTAGGTGTATTTCTTTGCTTTTGCCAAGAAGCCTAAATCAATACCAATATTAAAGTCCTTAAGCCACTGGTTAATAAAGCCAGCATGTCGACTTTCATCTCTAGCCATGTAGCCGAACAAGTTACGCATATCGGGATTACTGACCTTGCGCTTAATCTCAGCATATAAGATGCAACCAGAGAACTCAGAAGTAATCGAGCTGATTAAGAATTCAACAAACTCATCGTATAAGGCTGGATGGAGATTGGAATAATCCTTATCCATATCAGCGGGACGCTGGAAATGATCCGCATTGTTATCGCCCTCATACTCTGCCATCAATGCATCCCATTCGGGGCGCAAGGCATCAATACTGATGCGGTCCATCTCTTTAAAATCAGTTGTATAAAAGCGCGGGCTTAAGACCGCATCCTCCAAGGCCATTTTGGTGGACTCATTGACTGAACCCTTTGCAGGGATCTGACTTTGCAACATGCTTTCTGCGCTATCTAAATTCATTTCCAGCTCCAATAAAGATTTATGACTTACTAACTACTACATTTGACCCATTAAATAACTTAAAAAATGTACTTGCATTAGTAGGACCAAAAGACTCCAAATCAACCAAACGACCAGTTGCGGTATCCGATAAAGTTAAGCGGCCATCTGCTCGATAAATTAACTCAAATGGAGGCCCACTATCTAAGCCCCTGCGTTTTCTTTCTTGCGCAAGACCACGCAAAGTACCCCTTACAAAGCCTGCTTCACCTTGCACGGCATCAATTTGCTTGCCAGATTTGTAATCGATTACCGCGATTGAACCATCAGGACGATCTTCAAAACGCAGCTGTAATACTTTTACTGGGGATGCATCTGGCTCTCTTACTTGACTCAAGTCACGACTATTAATAAACACCAGTAGCAGAACAATAATAATTACATCAGCGATCAGCATTTTCCCAATGGGAGATAAAAAATCTTTTCCTTGGGTGACGCTCATGCTGTTTGTGCTCCCGTTTGTTCAAGTCGGATATCTTGTCTCTCTCTATTGCTTAAGCCAGTAGAAGCTATCCAAGCTTCTGTAAGTAATGTCGCCACCTGATTTGCATCAGGAACACAGCGCATCATCGGTTCTGGTTTTGCCAAGCGCCATGGACGTGCATGAGGCCATAAATGAGAGAAGGCGATCTTATCTTCCGTGGCAATTTGCATCGGAATATCACCAGTACCATCTTTATATAGCTTCAGGTCTGCACTTTTCAGTGATTTATAAGGGAGATTAAAAGTCACCGTAAGAACAATACCCACTCTCATCACAATGCGACGATTCGTTAAGGTATACATGGTGGTCGTTGCTGACCAGTAAGCCAATAGACCCACAAGTAGCAGACCAATAAGCGCTAAAAAAACAGCCAGGGCAACACTACTCCAACCTGCAGCTAGCCCACCTTCACTACCCGCTACTGAATAGATCTGCAACACCACTATCACAGCAAAATAGACTGCAAGCCATTGCAGACGAAATACATGCTTAGCCATAGCAGTCCAACTCGGAGCGCCTTGCCAAAGAATGATTTCGCCCGCAGGCAATGGTTCGGGCAAGCCTAAGGCTGCCTCGAACTCATGCTCTGCTGATTCATGTACTTTTTGATTCACAAAATACTTTCTACTTTCAATTTATAGCAACTTAAATGAGAGGCTCTTGACGCTCAGGGGTAGCGTACAGAGTGCCACCGCCGTAGTAAGCCATGATCTTCTCTTCTTCTAACAGGGTAATTTGATCCTGGCTTTTTAAGCCTGGTACCAAAGCAAACTGATTGCCAAGAATCGATTTCACCTTTATGGCATCTTTGCCAATTCTAGAAAAATTCATCGGTAGCAATACTCTTCTACCGCCAAACTCTGGCAAGGTTTCAATTTCAAAATAGCGAATCACGACTTCAGCCTGATCAATCCAGAGCTCTTTAACGGTGCCAGCTATCACACCATCATCACCCATGACCTGCATGCCAACAGGAGTTTTATCTTGTTTAGCGACGCTGAATTGACCCAGTAAACGCCCTGGCAGAATGCGCTTTTGACCTTCTGATGTCATATCTGGAATATCTGCTCGCTTCGTAAAGGCGCCTGGCCCCACTCCATCCAACATTGGATTACCTGTTGGTACTAAAGGGGCACCATTTAAGTAACTTGATGGCCGGGCAGCCACTTTTTCTAGAGGCTCATCTTTAGGAACGGTCACATCGCCCCAATACTCCGTATGGAAAGTCTTGGGTGCCGGCATGCCAGCGATTCCACCCGCTCGTCGTGTCTCACCCCGAACGTCATATTCCAACGGAAACCCCTCACGCTTACTTTCTACAGTAAGGTAATAAACGAGGGCCGCAAAAAATACCCAAAATGCGTATAGGACTAATTGTGCAACATCTACATATTCTGTAATTGCTCCGGTTGCCATCTTGCTCTCCCTTTTAACAATAAAGCTTATTGTGAAAAAACATACTGTGCCACTTTTTAACCTGGTAATTCATCTAAACCAAACTTCTTAGAAACATTCATTTCGGCATGCTTATTCGCAATCACTAAAGGCCCAATTGCAATTAATGTAGCAAACAGTAAATAAAATTCAATGTGATACACAAAGCTATAACCAGTAGCAGCAGAAATAAGGCCATCGCCTAAAAAACCACTAGTGGCTAGACTAGAAACGAGATCACGAATGACGCCACCAGCTGCAATAGCAATACCAGATGCAGTAGCGTGTACCGCACCCCAAGCACCCAGGACTAAACCATTCATTCCGCCTGACTCAAAACTCATTGCGGCAGTTAAAGTACTGACAGCAAATAATCCGCCTCCAAAACCAATCAAAAATGCGCCACAACGAAATAGCGTGGGGGAGAGTAGCGGTTCAGAGAAAATTACACAGCTAAATGCCACAATGCCAAACAAGGCACCAATGGAAGCAAGACGGTACGGATCGATGGAACGATTTAAATAACGCGCCGCCACTCCAAAAGCCAGCAGCGCACCTAAAGAAGTCAGGCTGGTTAGCACTGTTGTAGCGCTGACTGACAGGCCCAATACTTCAGCACCATATGGCTCCAAAATAATGTCTTGCATGCTAAATGCGGCAGTACCTAAACCTAAGGCTAGCAAGAAGCGCATCACTTTGCCCTGCTGAGAAAAAGTAGCCCAGGTTTCTTTAAAGCTTGGTGTTGGAATGGAGTGCGCTGTTAAATGCGGTTGGCGAGGCTCTTGCTTCCAAGCAGCAATTAAATTCAATATCAAGGTCGTTGCTGCAACACCCTGCACTACCCGTATCAATAAAATCGGTGTGATATCAATTAGCAAATAGCCAAAAATGGCGCTACTGACTGCCATACCAACTAATAGCATCATGTACATGAGCGCGACTACTCTCGGCCTAGCTTCTGGCTGCGCTAAGTCGGATGCTAAAGCAAGGCCGGCAGTTTGAGTGGTCTGCATACCAGCGCCGACCAATAAGAAGGCAAGTCCAGTTGCAGCTTGGGCAAACCAAGCGGGCCAAGTGGTATCACCGGATAGAAGAATGAGTGCAAAAGGCATGATTGCAAAGCCACCGAATTGCAACCAAGAGCCAATCCAAATATAGGGCACCCTGCGCCATCCCAGGAAAGACTTATGGCTATCACTCTTAAATCCAATCAATGCTCTAAAGGGAGCAAACAGCAGCGGCAAGGCCACCATAATGGAAACTAAAGCAGCGCTCACTTGCAACTCAACAATCATGACGCGATTGAGAGTGCCAATCAGCATCACCATCGCCATGCCAACAGAGACTTGAAATAGTGACAGTCTTAAGAGACGACTTAATGGCAACTCTTTGGTGGCGATATCGGCAAAAGGTAAGAACCTTGGACTCACTCTCTTCCAATTTTCAAATAATTCTTTGCCGCGCCAGGTCAGAGTAAACATTTTCATTGTTATCGTGCTTTATTCTGATCAGATGGCTTTTTGCTTAAACGCATAGCCTGTGAAAAGTAAAAAGCGCGTTGCACTTTTTGTGTACTCACTGGTGCCCAATCTACCAAACCATCATGTTTACTAAAAGTTCTCGTGAGAGAATCAATCGAAATCGGTTGAATAAAGGGTGATCGATCACTTCTTGGAAATAAGCTACCGATAGTCAATAAAGTACTCAAGGCTGCATTATTAGGAGCAAAGGTAAAGGCAATATTGGCCCTAGTCCGATCAGCAAGCTTAGCCATTGCATCAGCAATATCTAAATGG
>JBILYO010000245.1:0-2572 GCA_044377685.1 Polynucleobacter sp.
TATGACTTCCAGTAATCATGATGCCGGACTTTGGTTTCTTACCATCGAGCACTTGATTGGTAGCAAAGTAAACCATTGGCGTAGCGACCATGCCTAAATCAATCACATTAATACCAGTAGATAACAAACCTTCAGTTAAAGCCTCAATCAGACTGGGTCCAGAAAGACGACCATCACGGCCAATCACAAGCTCAGTCTCACCGAGTTCCCGCATTTCTGTACCAAAGGCTTGACCAATCAATTTAGCAATCGATGGATCTAGAGTTTCATCAATGATGCCGCGAATATCGTAGGCTTTAAATATAGAGGGAGATAGTTGCATGTTTAACCCAAGTAAAAATGATTTTTTATACATTAAACTGATTTAGTTTTTTGCTTAGCTCATATCCTAAAATTAGATTTTTATCATCAGTATCAAAATAATTTATAGTTATTTTTGTGTGTTGATCTTTATTGCACTTATTCATCGAATTTTCTTGTATTGGGTTTTATAAATGATAGATTGATGAATTAGTTATTAAATAAGTTGATACGCTGCGCAGTAATCGCATCGATATTGGCATCCGCAGCTACTGTCGCAGAATTGTTGAGCGCTGCTTCAATCGGCTTTGCCAAAACCTTGCCCAGTTCAACACCAGGCTGATCAAAGCTATTGATATTCCACATTACCCCTAAGGTGGTAGCGCGATTCTCATAGAGTGCTAGCAGGGCACCGAGATAAAAAGCATTTAGCTTGGGCAGAATCAATAAGTTACTAGGACGCTTACCTGGGTAGGTGTTGTTAGGGTTATCCGTCTGTTTGCCATTAGCTAGTGCTTGAGCTTGGGCCAGACAATTAGATAGCAAAATGCGGTGATGTTCTGTTGCCTCAGGTAAATGGCTCATTGGCTCACGAATCGCAATGAAGTCAATTGGAATCACCTCTTTACCCTGATGTAAGAGCTGGAAATAGGAGTGCTGGGCATTGCTACCAGAGCTACCAAATACTACCGGGCATGAGAACTGAACAGGCTTACCGTTACGATCAACACTCTTGCCATTACTTTCCATATCAAGCTGCTGCAACCACTTCGGAAACCAATCTAAGGCATCAGCATAGGGAATCACAGCAAAAGATTTAATAGCGTGCTGCTCTTGTTGATAGAGCAGAGTGAGCGCCATGATAATCGGAAGGTTTTCTTCTAGTGGGGCGGTGCGGTAATGCTGATCAATGGCTTGAGCACCTGCCAAGAATTCTTTAAAAGTATCAAAACCATACTGCAAAGCAATCGGTAAGCCAACTGCTGACCATACCGAATAACGCCCGCCAACCCAATCCCAGAAAGGGTAAATATTCTCTTCTTGAACGCCGAATGCTTTGGCGGCAGGCACATTGGCGGTAACAGCAAACAGCGCATTATGAATTTGACTATCAGTGCGACCACTATCTTTTAACCATCTGACTACAGCTTTAGCATTTTTAGTGGTCTCTAAAGTGGTAAATGATTTCGACACAATGATGACGCGGGTACTGTGCGGCAGAGCCCGTTGCAGAATGCGGCCTAATTCAGCAGTATCGATATTAGCTAAGAAATGCATGCGCATGCCACGTGTTTCAATATCGGGAACATGGGCTAAGGCTTCAATTGCCAAGCGAGGCCCAAAATCAGAACCACCAATACCAATATGAATGACATCAGTCACACCCACCCATTTATCACATAGCGCTTTAATGCGATGCCAAACATCTGCTACTGCTGGCATGACATCTTTACCGTCGACTAATACTGGTTTTTGATCTAAATTGCGCAGCGCAGAGTGCAATGCAGGGCGATCTTCGGAGGCATTGACGTGCTTACCGGCAAATAGATCGGCAATGAATTGCTCTACCTTGGCTGAACGGGCTTGGGCAAATAGAGATTGCCAGCCTTTGGCATCGATACCTTGATAGGCGCTATCTAAAACAATATCTGCAGCGCGAAAGACGGATTTTGGGTTCTCTGAAGCAGGATTTAAAGACATCTACAGATTTTATCAATAAGTAGGGGGGTAAATAGCCCAAATCACCCTTAAACCACTGAAAATGTTACGATTTGTGCCTATTCTTACTATTAAATAAGTCAGGAACCAGTGGATGGAGCAGGTAGATTGTGTCGTGATCGGTGCGGGAGTGATCGGCTTAGCCGTCGCACGCGAGATGGCGCTACAAGGACGCGAAACCATCATTCTGGAGCGTGAAAACGCTTTTGGCACCATTAGCAGCGCCCGAAATAGTGAAGTGATTCATGCTGGCATCTATTACCCAAAGGACTCAATCAAGGCAAAACTCTGTGTGCAGGGTAACCGTCTCTTATATGAGTATTGCCGTACTCACCAAGTGCCAACACAGCCTTATGGAAAATTGATTGTTGCTAGTGACGATACTCAACTCGATGACTTGCAAGCCATTCTGTATAAAGCCCAAAACAATCAAGTTCCACACATTGAGATGATTTCTGGAGAGAAAGCCAAATCACTAGAGCCCCAACTTCAGTGCTCAGCAGCAATTCTGTCGTCAACTACTGGAATTGTTGATAGCCATGCTTATATGCTC
>JBILYO010000078.1:0-9144 GCA_044377685.1 Polynucleobacter sp.
TGTATCCTGAATCATTCCATCAACAATTGTTGTTAAGTGCTTGGAAACTTTCACAATTAAAGTGCCTGTTGGAAGCTCATCTGGCCTGAGGTGCACCTGACATCCCGAGCCCACTTTCATGGTTGCTATCCATTCAAACCCCTGCCCAAGAATATAGTCGTGAAATACCTTGCGATGATTTCCATTGCGCGGAGAGGATCCTCTTTGATTTAAGAGTCTTGAGAGTTTGTTATCACGCTCTAGCGCATACCGAGCATTTGCCTCGCGCAGATCCTCATAGACTTGGATATAGGGTAAGTTAGCCGCGATCGCAATAGATCTCACAACACAATCACCAGCACCGCCCTTAAAGCCTGCTGCTACCCTACCCCCATCATTTTGATGAAATGGGAATAATGGATGAGATCGAAAGGGGTTTAAAAAGCCAAACATTCGTTCAGTATGCCAATTAGGTTCTAGAAGTTCAAAGAAAAATGGATTTGCCCTAGGACAAATCCATTTTCATGATGACCTTAGCTATCAATTACTTCGCTTGCGCTGCCTTTACCTTTAAGCGCCATGCATGTAGTAATGGCTCGGTATACCCATTTGGCTGCTCAAGACCCTTAAAGATCAAATCGCTTGCAGCCTGAAAGGCATACGAATCTTTGTAGTTTGGCATCATTGGCTTATATAAGGGGTCGCTGGCATTCTGCATATCAACAATCGTAGCCATGCGTTGCATAGCTTCCTGTACTTCCGCTTTAGTGACGTATTTGTGTAGCAACCAGTTGGCAATATGCTGACTAGAAATACGCAATGTTGCACGATCTTCCATTAAACCAATGTTATAAATATCAGGCACTTTAGAGCAACCAACACCTTGGTCAATCCAGCGAACTACATAGCCCAAAATACCTTGGCAATTATTATTTAAGGCTTCGCGAATCTCCTCTTTAGTCCAATCAGGATATAACGCAATGGGTACAGTCAAGAGCTCATCAGTTAAAGCCTCATACTCGGCGGCAGTATCCTGTATTTCCATATCCTTTTGAATTTGCTCAACGTTGACTTGGTGATAGTGCATTGCATGTAAAGTGGCAGCGGTAGGCGATGGAACCCAAGCAGTATTCGCTCCAGCTAAGGGATGGGCAGTTTTTTGCTCTACCATTTCCTTCATGAGGTCGGGTGCGGGCCACATGCCCTTACCAATCTGCGCACGACCACGTAGGCCGCAATCCAAGCCTGCTAAAACGTTACGGCGCTCATACGCTCCAAACCATTTAGCGATCTTCATTCTACCTTTGCGAACCATGGCGCCGCCGTACATCCCCGTATGCATTTCATCACCAGTACGATCTAAGAACCCGGTATTAATGAAAGCAACACGAGCGCCAGCTGCAGCAATCGCAGCTTTAATATTGACGCTCATACGGCGCTCTTCATCCATGATTCCTAATTTGACTGTGTTCTCAGGAAGACCCAGCAATTTCTCAACCCGAGCAAAGAGCTCGCTAGCAAATGCCACTTCTTCTGCGCTGTGCATTTTTGGCTTCACAATGTAGACAGAGCCTTTACGGGTATTACCAATCACCTGAGTCGCTGGGCGATTAATGTCATATAAAGCAATCAATACGGTCACTACTGCATCTAAGATGCCTTCGTAGATCTCTTTGCCTTCACCAGTAATGATGGCAGGATTTGTCATCAAGTGGCCAACGTTACGCAGGAACAATAGTGAGCGGCCATGCAAAGTGACAACACCATCTTTAGCATTGACTGCACCAATACCTGCGGTGTATCTACGATCTGGATTGAGTGTACGGGTAAAAGTCTTGCCACCCTTGCTAACTTCTTCAACTAAAGTGCCTTTGAGAATGCCTAACCAGTTCTCATATGCCAGTACTTTATCGTCAGCATCAACCACTGCTACTGAATCTTCTAGATCCAAGATCGTTGAGAGTGCAGCTTCAAGAACTACATCATTTACACCCGCCAGATCAGTTGCACCAATCGTTTTGTTCTTATCAATTTCGATATCAATATGAATGCCATGATTGCGCAACAAAACAGATGATGGTGCAGCAGCATCACCTTGATAACCAACAAATTGTTTCTCATCAAGCAGACCAGTATTACTACCATCTTTTAATTTCACAGAAAGTTTTTGATCGACGACGCTATATGCCACTACATCGCCGTATAAAGCCTTAGCTAATGGAGCAGATTCGTCTAAAAACTGACGTGCATAGGCTACTACCTTTGCACCTCGAACAGGGTTATAAGCAGCATCTTTAGTAGCGCCACCTTCTTCAGAGATCACATCTGTGCCATATAGAGCATCATATAAAGAGCCCCAACGCGCATTAGCAGCATTTAAGGCATAACGTGCATTGAGTACCGGAACAACAAGTTGAGGGCCAGCTTGGAGGGCTAATTCATCATCAACATTCTGTGTGGTAGCCAAAATCTTGGCAGGCACATCATCGATATAGCCAATTTCTTTCAGATATTTGCGATAGGCAGGCATATCTTTGATTGGACCTGGATTAGCTTTGTGCCATTTATCTAAATCCAGTTGCAAGCGATCACGTTTTGCGAGTAAAGCTTCGTTCTTGGGTGTTAGATCTTTAACAATCTCATCAAAACCTTTCCAAAAATCAGCACTCTTGATGCCGGTTCCTGGAAGGACTTTATCTTCAATAAAACGATATAAGGAAGTTGCGACTTGGAGACTATTACAGGTGGTGCGGGCAGTCATTTTGTAAACCTTGGTTTCTAATAGGGAGGTTAATAAAAAATTGAATCAAATATGATGGCATTACTCTTCAAATGGGTGTTGTAGCAAGATCGTTTCATCGCGATCTGGTCCTGTAGAGACCATCGCAATCGGCTTTCCTGCGACTGCTTCAATACGCCTCAGAAAATTTTGAGCTTCAACCGGTAATTTATCCCACTCTCGAATACCGTAAGTGCTATCTTTCCAACCCGGGAAATCCTCATAAATAGGATCGCAACGAGCTACCGACTCAGCACCGCGCGGTAATACATCTAATTTCTGACCGTCTAGGTGATAACCAACGCATAAACGAATCGTTTCTAAGCCATCCAATACATCAAGCTTGGTAATGCACAGACCAGATAAACCATTAATCTGAATCGAGCGTTTTAGTGCGGCAGCATCTAACCACCCAGTGCGACGCGGGCGGCCTGTGACCGAGCCAAACTCTTTGCCCACTTCCGCTAGGCGCATACCAATTGGATCTTTTTTAGCGGGATTGTCATGATCATAGAGCTCGCTTGGAAAAGGACCTGCGCCGACACGAGTACAGTAGGCTTTAGTAATCCCCAAGATGTATTGAAGTGAATCTGGACCAACACCAGATCCAGCAGCAGCGTTCCCTGCTACACAATTGCTAGAAGTCACATAGGGGTAGGTGCCATGATCAATATCGAGCAAAGTGCCTTGTGCACCTTCAAACAATAGATTTTGACCTGCTTGTTCAGCAGCATAAAGGGCACTTGATACATCAACCACCATTGGCTTAAGACGCTCAGCGTAAGACATCGCTTCAGCCAAAGTCTTTTCATAGCTCACTGGCTCAGCACCGTAGTAATTAGTCAGCATGAAGTTGTGATAGTCAAGATTCTCCTTTAGCTGGAGAGCAAACTTCTCTGGATAAAATAAATCTTGAACACGTAATGCTCGGCGCGCTACTTTATCTTCATAAGCTGGACCAATGCCCCTGCCTGTAGTGCCAATTTTTGCTTCACCACGTTTTTTCTCACGCGCATGATCAATGGCTACGTGATAAGGCAATATCAAAGTAGCTGCTTCAGAGATTTTTAAGCGGGACATTACGTCTAAGCCAGCAGACTCAAGCTCACCAATTTCTTTAAAGAGTGCCTCAGGCGACAAAACGACACCGTTGCCGATATAGCAGATCACCTCTTTGTGCATGATTCCAGAGGGTATCAAGCGCAAAATAGTCTTCTTGCCACCAATAATTAATGTATGGCCAGCATTGTGCCCACCCTGAAAGCGCACTACCGCCTTGGCATGGTCTGTTAACCAATCAACTACCTTACCTTTGCCTTCATCACCCCACTGGGTACCAATGACAACGACATTACGGCCTTTAGCTTGCTGCTTTGAAGACATATTGAAATCCAAAAAGATAATTACAAAATAGGTTAAATTTTTCTAGTAAATACTCGAACGCTTACTTTTTTTGAACAACTTCCCAAGCGTTACCCTGCTTAACCAATTCACGATCGCACTCATACTCAGCTGACTCGATTAATCCACCGGTCGACACCTGAATGACTACTTCACCAGCATTACGTAACTGCGCAATCGAGGCATTTAAAGCTGCATCATCAATCCAGGGTGCTGCAATCGCTAGCTTGCGTACACTCATAGACGATAAGTGGGCAAGCGTTAAAAGGTCTAAAGAAAAGCCTGTTGCAGGGCGTGGCCTACCAAAGGCTTGTCCAACATGGTCATAACGGCCACCTCTTGCAATCGGCTGAGGTAACTTGTCAACATAGGCAGCAAACATCACACCACTGTGATATTGATAGCCACGTAAATCAGACAAATCAATACTCAACTCCAAGTTTTTAGACAGGCGAGCCGAAGAATCTACTAAACGACTTAAATCTGACAGCGCTTGATCAATGGCAGCATGCTTAGGTAAAAGCTTTTTCGCATTTTTAATCACTTGTTCGCATGGGCCATTGAGCTCTGTCAATGCCATAAGGGCTTCTATTATTTTAGCTGGCAAGCATTTGGACCATTGACCTAAGCGTGGGCGATCTTTACTTTGCAAAATGTCATAAAGAGACTCAATCGACTCTTTATCTAATTTTTGGCCATCTAAGATACCCATCAAGATACCAGCATGTGACAAATCTAAATACACCTTGTTTAGGCCTGCGAGCTCAAGTGTTTTCAACAGTAATGAAATGGCCTCAAAATCGGCCTCCCAAGTTGCACATCCATAGATCTCTGCGCCGAGCTGTAATTCTTCACGAGCGGAGCTTCCCACTGGAGTGCGCGCATGCGCAACTGAACCCGCATAACAAAGACGCGTTACTCCAGCTCGATTTAAGAGGTGGGCATCAATGCGGGCTACTTGTGGAGTAATGTCAGCACGTAAACCTAAAGTGCGACCTGACAATTGATCTACCAATTTAAAGGTTTGTAAATTAAGATCTGATCCAGTGCCTGTTAGCAAAGAATCTAAAAATTCCAGAATAGGAGGAGCAACTAACTCATAACCATAGGATTGGTATAAATCCAGAGTCGCACGGCGCAATGTCTCTACCTTACGAGCCTCAGCCGGCAAAACATCTGCAATATCTTCAGGAAGTAACCAACGATTCATGATCTCAAATATTTGCTATCAATTCTTTTTATTCATGAACTTGAAGAACTCGCTGCTCGGTTCAACTACCATCACGTCCCTCTTATCTTTAAATGAGCTTCGGTAAGCTTGAAGACTTTGATAGAACTGCGCAAACTGAGCGTCGCGCCCAAATGCTTCCGCATATAGGGCAGTTGCTTTGGCATCACCTGAACCCTTAATCTTCTGTGCATCACGATAAGCCTCAGCCAAGATCGTGTCACGTTGACGCTCAGCATTAGCGCGAATCTTGTCTGACTCTGCAGCTCCAGTTGAGCGCAATTCATTGGCTACCCGTTTGCGTTCTGCCTCCATGCGGCGATAGACGGAGTCGCTAATTTCAGCTAACAAATCGATGCGCTTGAGTCGAACATCCACAATTTCTACGCCAATCTCAGACGCATCCATTGCTACCTTTTTACGAATACCCTGCATTACTTCTTCGCGCTGATCCGAAATGATCTCTCTAACCGTGCGTTTAGTAAATTCTTCGTTCAAGGCTGAGCGTACTAACTGGGTCAGACGGTCTTGCGCTAAACGCTCATCACCCTTAAAGCTCACGAAGAACTTACGGGGATCAACGATACGCCATTTCACAAAAGAATCTACCAAGAGATTTTTCTTCTCGGAGGTAATAAAGCGCTCTGCCTCGGGAGTATCAATTGTCAAAATACGACGATCAAAGAAACGCACGTTTTCAAAAGGCGCTGGGTATTTAATTTGGAGTCCGGGTTGCTCGATCACACGCACAATTTGCCCAAAAGCAAAGACCACAGCAAAGTTACGTTGATCTAAAATAAAAATACTCGATGACAAAACAAAAATGAGAGCGACTAGCCCAGCAGCTCCAGCTAAGAGACGATTTGCATTCATTATCTGACCTCTCTATCGCGGCTACGTAAGCCACCATCACGTTTATCTGCAGCATTATTAGAATTAGCAGACCCTGAATTGACATTCGGGGAACTGCTGTTATTCGAGAATGGTGCAGCCGGATTACCAGTGGTACCACCTACAGTGACCGAGCCAGTCGGGGTACTCGCAGGCGATTGTCCAGTTGCTACTTGAGAACTTTCTGAGTTGACTTGCGCGATGATCTTATCTAAGGGCAAATAGAGCATGCTATTGTTCTTGGTGTCCACCAAAACTTTAGTCACGTTGTTATACATTTCGCGCATGCTATCGATGTACATCCGATCGCGGGTAACAGCAGGAGCTTTTGCATACTCAGCATACACTTGCTTAAAGCGAGCGGCATCACCTTCCGCAGTCGCCATAACGCGGGCCTTATAACCTTCTGCTTCTTGAATGAGTCGATCCGCTGTACCTTTGGCACGGGGGATAACATCATTAGCATATGCCTGACCTTCACTCTTCAAGCGCTCCTGGTCTTGCCCTGCTTTTACAGCATCATCAAATGAGGCCTGTACTTGCTCTGGTGGCTGAACGTTTTGAACAGTCACGCTTGTAACGTAGATACCTGTTTTATAGCTATCCAGAATTTTTTGTATCGTGGCAGCCAAATCAATCGCAATCTTTTCACGACCTTCGTACAAAACAGTATCCATCTTGCTACGTGCCACAATTTCACGGACAGCAGTTTCTGCGGCTTGCACTACAGTGGTATCGGGATCGCGATTATTAAATAAATAATCAGTTGGATCTTTTAGACGGTACTGAACTGCAAAACGCACATCAATGATGTTTTCGTCTTCAGTGAGCATGGAAGTATCTTTTTGATTGGTTGCTTTAATCAAAACTGAGCGGCCAATTTCAACAGAACGCACTGCGGAAACATTGACAATTTGCTCAGCTTGTATAGGCCAAGGCATGCGCCAATTAATACCAGAGCCTGCAGTGTAAGTGTACTTACCAAATGTCGTAACCACCCCAGACTGGCCCTCTTGAATAATGAACAAGCCGCTAAGGATCCAAATTAAGAAAACACCACCCCCAGCCACTAGTATGGTTGCCTTAGAACTAAATGGGTTTGTGAAATTGAAATTGGGGGTGCCGCCACCACCGCTACCGCCGCCTTGTCCACCGCGCTCTGATGGTGGTGGAATATCTCCAACCCTAGGTTTATTAGCTGGCTTACTAGATCCTGGTTTTTTCTTGCCGCCAAAAATCCCGGCAAGTCTGTCATTGAAATCACGCCAGAGCTCATCCAAATCCGGTGGTCCATCTGGCTTTGCAGTAGGCGGCTTTACCGGAGGAGTTACTGTCGGGCTATTGGGTTGAGTTTCAACTGGTTGATTGCCATTTCCAGGATCAGTTTTTGGAGTCTGATCGCCCTCCTGCCCACCTTTGGTATCTTTGGATCCACCGGTGTTGTGGCTATTGCCCCAACCTGGATCGTTAACCGAAAAGAGATTTAAAAATTTACGCATCATTATGAAAATAGCTTTGGTTGGAAATCGGATTAAATTCAGAAGATTCTGGTCGTTCGGGTAAAGGGGCTAAAAACTCGTCCGGGGCCATTTGCGTCTTGGCACGGTTGTGTTCGACCCTAATTCTATCAGTCATTTGAGAGCATTCAGCCAAGGCTGACCTCAGCAAATCTAGCCCTAATCCAGCCTGGGCTGAGAGGAAAATCTGAGTGGGAATGCCATTGGCATCCCGCTCCAAAACAGCCCCGCGGGTAAAGGTCTGAGGCATTAAGTCGATCTTATTCATGATCTCAATCCGGGGGATCTCATTAGCCCCGATTTCCTGCAAAACAGCCTCTACTTCAGCTTTTTGCTCCATAGAAACAGGGCTACAGGCGTCTATGACGTGCAAAATCAGGTCGGCATGAATGGTTTCATCCAAAGTGGCCCTAAAAGCCTCCACTAGCTGGTGAGGTAAATCCCGAATAAAGCCAACCGTATCAGAAACAACGATAGAGCCAACGCCTTCCAGATGTACCTTTCTAGAAGTGGTATCTAGGGTCGCAAAAAGCTGGTCAGCAGCATAAGCACCCGCTTTCGTAAGCGCATTAAAGAGGGTAGATTTACCTGCATTGGTATACCCCACCAAAGATACTGAAAAGATATCCTTACGTTTACGCGCCCTTCTTTGGGTTCTTTGTTGGCGCTGTAATTTTTCCAGCTCGTTTTCAAGACGTTTGGCTTTAGTAGCAAGCATACGACGGTCAAGCTCCATCTGCGTTTCACCTGGACCACCCCGCACACCGATACCGCCTCGCTGACGTTCTAAGTGACTCCAGGCCCTCACCAAGCGTGACATCCGATAGCGTACTTGCGCCAGCTCAACCTGAGTCTTACCAATATGACTCTGAGCTCTTTGACTAAAAATATCCAAAATCAAGCCGGTACGATCCATCACATGACGACCAATATGGCGCTCTAAATTACGCTGTTGGGTTGGAGACAGAGGATGATTAAAGATGGCGAGCTCTGCATCATGCTCCTCCATTAAGCGCTTGAGTTCATTCACTTTGCCCGACCCAATAAATAAAGCAGGATCAGTTTTACCTTTGCGCGCAATCACTGAGGCTGTGGGTATAGAGCCAGCGCTATCAGCCAAAAGACTGAGTTCAGCCATACTGTCGGCAAAATCTTCCCGCCCAGTATCAACTCCAACTAAGACCGCACGCGGCGCATCTACTCCAGTGTTATACAGGGTTACCTTCTTCTAATCGAAAATCAACTGCACGAGCAGGAACAATCGTAGAAATGGCATGTTTGTAAACCATTTGAGTAACGGTATTACGCAACAACACCACGTATTGATCAAACGATTCAATATTGCCTTG
>JBILYO010000079.1:0-9124 GCA_044377685.1 Polynucleobacter sp.
ATGAAAATATTTTAATACTATCGAGTGGCAATGTCGTGCATAACTTGCGGACCATTGACTGGCATGATAATGCGGAGCCATTTTTTTGGGCAAAAGATTTCAATCAATTTTTTATCTCTGAAATGCGCGCAGATCATCATGAATTATTAATTGACTGGGAGCATTATGGCGATGCTGCGCATTTATCGATTCCAACTGCAGAGCATTATTGGCCAGCACTCTATACCTTGGCACTCCAGGAAGATGGAGAGCATGCTCAGATTTTTGCTGATGGTATAGAGATGAGTTCCATTAGTATGCTGAGTTTTTCAATTCAATAAAGCGCGCAATATGGGCCTATCTTTTTTAGCAATATTTTTTGGAGCGGGCATCGGCGCTTTATTACGTGCCGGCTTTAACCTATTAACTGTGAGCGCTGGATCAGTAATACCATTGGGTACCCTGTTGGCAAATCTGGTTGGCGGTTATTTGGTTGGAATCGCAGTGGCTTTTTTTGGTAGCAACCCAAATCTATCACCAGAGTGGAAGTTATTTGTTATTACCGGATTTTTAGGCGGTCTCACGACTTTTTCTAGCTTTTCTGCTGAAGTAGTGAGTTTGATGCAGCGCGGTGAGTTCACATGGGCAATTGGAACTGCATTACTTCATCTGGTCGGTTCTTTGGTACTGACTTTTTTAGGAATTTTCACTTTTCAATCCTTTCGGTAGCCTGGCATTTGAGGTCTTTACGGGAATTCGGTATAGTTTATACAGTTCGTTCTTATATTTAGAAATTGATTCATTAAAGGAAAAAATGAAAACATCACGTAGAGACTTTATAGCTTATGGTTCTGCATTTACATTGGTTAATAGCATTCCATCTTTTGCGTTTGCGCAAAACAAACCTTTATTTGAATCAATCAATATGTTTATTCCTGCTGCTCCTGGCGGTGGCTGGGATAGCACCGGTAGAGCGATTGAGATGGCGGCGAAGGATGCGGGCTTAGTAGGCTCCTTTCAGTTTGAGAATGTTGGTGGTGCAGGCGGGATGGTCGGCTTACCCCGATTTGTAAATCAACGTAAAGGTCAGGCTAATGCGCTAATGGTTGGCGGATCAGTGATGGTTGGTGCGGCCATTACCAACAAAAGCCCAGTGACGATGTCTGATGTCACTCCCATCGCATCTCTGACTGAAGAAGCTGGAATCATTGTGGTTCCAACCGATGGAAAAATTAAAACTTGGAAAGAGTTTGAGGAGGCTATTAAAGCCAATCCAAAAGCAGTTTCAGTGGCCGGCGGTAGTGCGGGCGGAACCGATCATCAACTCTTGGGGCTGATTATTAAGGCGCTAGGTAAAAATCCACGTGAGGCAGCTTATGTTGCTTTTGCAGGTGGTGGTCCAGCAAATGCCGCGATTCTAGGCGGTCAGGTTACCGCAGGGATTTCTGGCTATTCAGAGTTTGCTGAGCAAATTAAGGCGGGCAAGATGCGAGCTCTCGCCGTATCGGGTAATAAGCGTATTCCAGGCGTTGACATACCGACCCTAAAAGAACTTGGTTTAAATGTGACTGCTGCCAATTGGCGAGGAGTGTTTGGTGCGCCAGGTATTAATGCTGCGCAAAAAGCCGCATTAGTAGAATTGGTTACGAAGATGCACGACACCAAGGGCTGGGTAGAAACTTTAGAGAAAAGAAAGTGGTCTGACGCCTTTCTTGCTGGCGCAGCATTTGATGCGCAAATAAAAAAATATATTGCTGAAACAGAAACAGTTCTCAAAGAATTAGGTCTTGCATGAGTACTCGCCTGATTGCCAGCTTTTTACTGGTATTTTGTGCGTTAGCTGTTTGGCAAGTATTCAGAATTCCAGAATCAACCATCCATTCTGAGGTTGGGCCCATCTTGGCCCCCTCTATTTTGGTTGCCTTACTGTCTTTATTAGGTGTTTTTTATTTAATCACTACCATTAGTAATAAGGCCCCAGACTGCACTCATCAAGAGAAAGATCGTCCTCTAAAAGGAGGGTCAAAGCGTGTTTTGTATATGCTGGGCGGCGGCCTTTCCTTTATCGTGCTTGCCAAAGTAATTGGCTTTTTAATTCCTGCTGCATTGTGCGGCCTGGGGGTATCAATGGCATTTGATGCCAAGTTCAATCTCAAAACACTGATGATGGTATTTGGTATCGCGGGTGCATTTTGGACATTATTTTCAGCGATTTTAGGGGTAGATTTAGGCCCAATCGTTCAGCTTCCTTTTTAAGTAAAAATCACCATGAGTTCTTTTGATTCCTTGATGCAAGGTTTTGCTGTCGCCTTGGAACCGATGACATTGTTATATGGGTTTATAGGATGCTTGGTGGGCACCTTAGTTGGTGTGCTTCCTGGAATAGGGCCGGCGCTCACGATCGCTCTTTTACTGCCATTAACTTTTAAGGTACCAGCCACCGCCATTTTTGTTTTATTCGCAGGTATCTATTACGGTGCTATGTATGGAGGATCTACTACCTCCATTTTGCTCAATACCCCAGGTGAGTCCGCAACGATTGTGACTTCCCTTGAAGGTAATAAGATGGCGCGCCGCGGAAGAGCGGGTCCCGCTCTAGCGACTGCTGCAATAGGGAGCTTTGTTGCGGGAACGATTGGAACAATTGCTTTAACTTTCTTTGCGCCTTGGGTGGTTGATGCTGCATTGGCATTTGGTCCTGCTGAGTACTTTAGTTTGATGTTGATGGCCTTGGTAACGGTATCTGCTGTGCTAGGTAGCTCAGCACTTCGCGGTCTCATTTCTTTAGTAGCAGGTCTCTTATTTGGTTTGGTGGGTATCGATCTGCAGACAGGTCAACCCCGTTTTACATTTGGCCAACCAGAATTTTTAGATGGAATTGAAGTGACGATTGTGGCGGTAGGTTTATTTGCCATTGGTGAAGCTCTCTTTTTGGCATGGCAAGGTAAGGAAAATAAAAAGACGGATGTCCTGAAGGTATCGGGTAGTTTGTGGCTTTCAAAAGAAGATTTTGCGAGGTCTTGGAAGGCTTGGATTAGAGGCAGTCTGTTTGGATTTCCTATTGGAGCAATGCCTGCCGGTGGTGCTGAGTTACCCACATTACTTTCTTACTATACGGAAAAGAAACTCTCAAAGAAGCCCGAGGAGTTTGGGCATGGGGCGATTGAAGGTGTAGCGGGACCAGAGGCAGCCAATAATGCTGCTGCAGCTGGTGTATTGATGCCTTTATTAACCCTTGGTATTCCCACATCAGCTACTGCTGCGATTATTTTATCGGCCTTTGAGTCGTATGGCATTCAGGTAGGCCCCACTCTTTTTACGCAGCAAAGTAGTTTAGTTTGGACGCTGATTGCTAGTCTTTACATCGGCAATGTTATTTTGTTGGTTCTGAATTTACCTTTAGTTGGTTTATGGGTGAAGCTTTTAAAGATTCCTCCACAATGGCTTTATGCAGGGATTGTGGTCATATCCGTCGCAGGAGTGTATGGCTCATCGAATTCAGTATTTGATGTGGGCCTACTATTTTTCTTTGGGATTATTGGGTTTGGCATGCGCCGCTTTGATTTTCCAGCCGCCCCTTTAATTATCGGCTTAATTTTGGGTCCGATGGCAGAGCAATCGATGAGACAAGCACTGACAATTAGTCAAGGTGAATGGAGTACATTTTTTACTAGACCGATCTCGGGTACTTTAATGGCGATCTCAATTGCCCTTTTACTGGTTCCAAATATAGTCCGCTTGATTCGTAGCCGAAAGTCAGTTTAGATCAATCCCATTGATCCAATAATGGCGCCAAGCACGATTAAGTAAAGTGGGTGCCAGCGGGTGAAAATGGTGAATAAGATTGTGAAGATGGTTAAAGCATAAGCTGCTACACCGTGATTAATTTGTAGAGCAATTTCCCACGCAGAGGATAGAACTAGGCCAATTGCCAGAGCGGCCGCTGCATATTGGATTGCTTGCCTCTTTCGAGGGTCTTTGATTCCTAAGAGCAGGCGTTGTAGATAAAAGATCAAGATTGAAGAAGGCCATGCAATCGCGAATGTTGCAAGGAATGCGCCAATGACCCCGTATAAGTGCCAGCCCAATAAGGTGACCGTCATGAAGTTTGGTCCTGGAGCCGCTTGCGCTATTGCAAAGTAATCTGAAAAGGTTTGGAGATCAATCCAGCGTTCTTGGTAGACTGCAAGATCAAGCAAATCAGGAAGAAGTGCGCTTACCCCGCCAAAAGCAACTAGAGAAAAAGCAGAAAGCTTTAAAAATAAGCTGAGTAAGATACTCATCTTTAGTGAGCTTTCTTCCACGCCAGAAAGAGGGCAAACGGGGATGCAATTAAAACAACCCAACCTAAACCCAAATGAAAATAAGTTGCTGCTACGATGGTGATGACGACTACCAATATCATTGCTGGGTATTGAAATTCATCGCGCAGCATCTTCAATCCAGTTGAAGCAATTAGACCTACACCTACAGCAGAGATGCCCCGTAACATCCCTTTGACTGAATCTAAATAACTATAGTGATCATATAAAACCGCAAGTAGTAACACCAGCAAAATCGGACCGATGCTCAGGCCTAATACTGCGGCAAGTGCCCCTCTAGCTCCAGCAAAGCGTGAGCCAACACAGACTGCTAGATTCATAATATTGGGACCAGGAACAATTTGGCAGATACCCAGAATTGCACTAAATTCTTCCGAAGTGAGAATCTTGTCTTTCTCAACTAAAGTACGCCTTGCCCATGGCAATACCCCACCAAAACCAGACATTGCAATTTTGCTAAAGCTTATAAAGAGCTGTAAAGGGGTCAATTGAGACAAGATCGAATGGCTTTGCTTACTGGGGCTTAAATGGGTGTGGCACGGGTCGACCCTCTAACCAAGCTTCTAAAGTTTGAGTGATTCCATTAGAGAAGACTTCAAAAATAGGTTCAGCTATAAATCCTAAATGCGGTGTTACTAAAAGATTAGGGGTATTGCGAAGTGGGTCAGACTCTGGGAGAGGTTCAAGATCAAAAACATCTATCGCAGCTTGTCCGGGTCTTCCTGTTGCCAATGCCTTTTGAAGGTCGGTCATATTAATGAGTGCTGCACGAGAAGTATTGACCAAAATTGCATCTGGCCGCATGAGAGCAAGTTGATCGGCCGATAGCAGGCCTTTTGTTCCAGGGCCTGCTACTAAGTGTATGGTGACAACCTTGGATGTTTTTAATAACTCTTCAAGACTTACTGCTTTAGCATTTTCAACAGCCGCTCTTTCGGGAGTCATATGGGGACTCCAAGTCACCACTTCCATGCCAAACGCTGCACCAACACGAGCAACCCGACTACCAATGGATCCCAGACCCATGACTCCAAGGCGCTCGCCTGCAAGCATGGGTAATACCGATAATTGGTCTCGCCAGCCGCCTGATGAGATGAGTTTATTTTCTTCAACTAAGCGTTTAGAGGCGCCTAATATTAAAGCCCAGGTAAGTTCTGCAGTGGTTTCTTTGGAGGGCCCACCGGGAGTTACGGCCACTGGAATATTTCGCGAGAGTAAGGCGTTAGCATCTAGTGTGCCATTGCGCTCGCCGGTAAACATCAAAAACTTAAGCTTAGGCAGGCGTGCAATCATTGCCTCATTCAATGGTGAGCGGTCCCGAACTATTGCAATCGCATCAGCATCTTTGACTGCTTCATATAAAGCTTCATCTCGAAGTGGTTGATCATGAAAAGTAATCTGAGCAAGCTTATCTAGTTTTTCCCAATTAGAAAAGCGTCGTAAGGCGCGTTCATAATCCCCGAGGATGACGATTTGAGGCTGAGTCATAGATACGCTTTGAATATTAACCTGGAGTACACAGGCTAATGATTTGTTTGAGGTCAGGTGCTTGTCCTAATTTCCATAAGGCCGCAATTAATTGACGCGTTTTGTCTTTACCAATAACCGGCTCAGTAAGATTTGTAAATTTTTGCTCTAAGTTAACATCACTCATGGGATTCTCAACAGAGCCAATCGCATTCTTCACAAAAATATGTACCTCCTTGCCGTCTTTCAGAAAGGCTTTGACGTCTACTGATGCTTCGCTAATTGATGTGTCGGTAGTAGCATTGACTTTGGCGCGGAGGGCCACGACATCAGCGCGATTGACGATGTCGTCAGCGTATTCGCCTTCGCCAGCTTGCCCAAAAATGAGACCAACAGCACACCCATGGTAAACGCTGAACTTACCTTCAAGACCATCTTTAGGTGTTTTCTTGCCCGTGAGCTCTAGCACCAAAGGATGTACCCTCAATTCAATCCGCTCAACATCTTCTGCTTTAACCCCTTGAGCACGTAACTGAGCACAAGCATCAATGGCGGGGTGAATCACAATGCCGCAAGCAAAAGGCTTATAGGTGTTTAAAGAAATTTCAAATGATTTTCCAAGGGCGCGATCAATTTCTGACCAATCACATTTAGTGGAAACGGTTTGCATATAGCCACGACCTGCTTCAAGCGCTTTTGAGCTTGCAGTAAAGCCATGCTTAGCCAAGAGAGCGGAGAGCTGTCCTGCACGGGCTGCACCGCCTGGATGAAATGGTTTGGTCATCGTGCCGAACTGTTCACGTATACCTACTGGTTGAGATGCAGCAATACCTAAAGCCATCGTTGTTTGATGTTCATTAAGTCCCATGAGGCGTGAACACGCTGCCGCCGAACCTAGCATTCCGGTAGAGCCAGTAATATGCCATCCACGATGATAGTGATCGGGGTACATTGCATTGCCTACGCGACAGGCAACATCAATACCCAAAATCAAGGAGTCAATGATCTGTCGGCCATTAACATTCATATGCTCACCTAAGGCCAGAATAGCTGAAGCCACTGGACCTGCTGGGTGAATAACAGTCTTTAGATGTGTATCGTCAAAGTCAAAGGTATGAGAGCTAATACCGTTGATTAATGCTGCACCACCCATATCCACTTTGTCTTTACGACCTAAGATGCTTGCTTGAGGGGCTGGCTGAAATTCACGAATAGCAGCTAGGGAAGAGGCCACACTTTCATGATTCGCAGCACCGATTGCACAACCAAGCCAGTTTAAAAAAGTGCGATGTGCTTCATGGTCTACTTCTGGAGTCCAACCTTGGCTTGGGTGTGTGGTAACAAACTGCGCCAATATTTTTGTGACTGGCGGCGCATTTAAATCAGCTGCCGCAGCAATAGCGTGAGACATAAATTTTCCTATTTCTTAACAATAACTATTCGATTTCAATATTGCGATCTTTTGCAACCTTAACCCAGCGGGCAATATCTTCTTTAATATAGTTTTCAAATTGTTGCGGAGACATTGGCATCAGTGTCATCGCTTCATTTGCCATTTGCTCGGCAAATTCTGGTGTGGCCAATACTTTATTTAATTCGAGATTGAGTTTTTTAACGACATGGTCAGGCAGGTTTGCTGGACCTGAGATTCCATACCACTGTTGACCATCAAAGCCGTTGTAACCTAGTTCCTTAAAGGTTGGGATGCTGGGATCTGCTAAGCTTCGTTTTTGACCAGTCACCGCCAAAGCCCTGACGCGATTAGATTTTAAATATGGCATAGCGGCATACAGAGTTGGAAGCATGGCTTGTGTTTGTCCAGCCAGTAGGTCAGTAAAGGCAGGACCTATGCCTCGGTAAGGAATATGTACCATGAAGATGTTGGAAGCAAGCTTGAACTGCTCTACCCCAAGATGGGTGAGTGTCCCAGGTCCCGCTGAGCCATAACTGAGTTTCGCGGGATTCTTTTTGGTGTACTCAACAAACTCTTTTAAATTTTTTACTGGTAAGTCGGGATTGATAATGAGGGTATTGGGAGTTGCGCCAATCATACCGATTGGTGTGAAATCCTTGATAGCGTCATAGGGTAATTTGCGAACAGCTGGGTTTGTGCCATGGGTTGCAACATAGGAGATCATGAGGGTATAACCATCCGGACTTGCTTTTGCAACTGTTTGTGTAGCAATTGTCCCACCACCACCACCGATGTTCTCCACCACAATAGATTGCCCAAGATTTTTAGATAAGCGTTCGGCCACCTTGCGCGCAAGGTTATCAAGGCCGCCTCCTGCAGCAACAGGCGCAATGAGTTTAATTGGTTTAACGGGATAAGGGGTACTGGCCGCCGGAGTTTGCGCTTGCGTACTAGAGCAAGCGATAAAGGCAAGGCAAGCAAGTGTTAGAGAGGATAAAAAAATCGGCCATTGCCGATTGAGTGAATTAAACATGTCTGCGACCCCATTTATTTTTTTAATGATTAATCTACCAAAGCAGATATTTTACTATTGATGGCCAATTCTTTCTTATTAGTGGGGGTGGGTTTTCGAGGGTGACCCCTCATAAAGCTAGCTGTAAAGCTTACTTAGCTTACTTTAATATTTTTCCGCTTGGATTCTTCAAGGGGAATGGAGTCTAGATTGGGCTCTAAAGCCTCTCTTTGATCAAAGACAAAGCAAGATCCCTGATAGTGGGCATGGCCAACTTCCTCAAAATACTTCAGAATGCCACCCTCTAATTGGTATGTGTGTTCCATACCAATTTCGCGCATATACAACCCCGACTTTTCACAGCGTATGCCGCCAGTACAAAAACTCACAATGGTTTTATCTGCGAGCTTTTCTTTGTGGGCTCTAATCACTTCTGGAAACTCAGTGAACTTTTGGATGTTAAAGTGCAGGGCATTTTCAAAAGTCCCATATTCCACCTCAAATGCATTACGGGTGTCGAGCATGACAATGGGGCGCCCTAAATCATCTGTGCCGCGATCTAACCACTCTTGTAATTTTTTTGGTGTAATAAAGTTTGCACGACCCTCTTCCGGGCGAATACTTGGGTGATTCATCCGAATGATCTCGGCTTTGAGCTTAATCAGCATCTTTTTAAATGGCTGTTGTTCAGACCAGCTTTCTTTGGCAGAAAGAGACTGAAAGCGGGGGTCTGAACGTAAGTAATCTAAAAACCCACGCATCTCTTTTTCTCTGCCTGCAAGAAACAGATTAATTCCCTCGCTTGTTAATAGGATCGTACCTTTCAGTTCTCGGGTATTACATTCTTCAAACATTTTGCTGCGCAGAGTCGGTAAGTTCTCAAGACTTACAAATAAGTAGGCGGCAATGTTCAAAATCGGCTTCATATTG
>JBILYO010000218.1:0-3040 GCA_044377685.1 Polynucleobacter sp.
GTGTCTAATTTAATTTTGGCAGACCATGAAGGTAATGTCGTAGAAGGTACGCATGCATTGAATCGCGCCGGTTTTGTACTACATGCTGCAGTACATGAAAAGCATCCGGATATTCTTGCTATGTGTCATGCGCATACCGTTTATGGAACTGCATTTGCTGCACTTGGCAAACCATTGGATCCCATCTCACAAGATGCGGCCGCATTCTTTGAGGATCATATGGTGATGGCAGAGCAGGCCGGTCAAGTAGCTGTTGAAGATAATGCTGGTTATCACTTTGCTGGTTCTTTGAAGAAGGTAAAGGCGGTTATTCATCGTAATCATGGTCTGATAACGATGAGTCGTCACAGTATTGAAGCCGCAGCATTTTGGTTTATCGCATTAGAGCGCTGTTGCAAGCAGCAGATATTGGTTGAGGCAACTGGTATCAAACCTAACCTATTGCCACCTGAAGTTGCGCGTTATAGCCGTGAACACGTGGGTAGCGAGTATATTGGCTGGCTTCATTTTCAGCCAATCTGGGGTTATTTAAAAGATAAACAGCCGGATATGTTTGCTTAATTAGAAATAACTAAGCAGAAATAACTAAGCAGAAATAACTAAGCAAAAACAACTAAGTAGAAATAAAAATCCCAGTAACTCTGGGATTTTTTAATTACTTGACATCGTTTGTTCAAGCTGGCGGATCAGATTTTTTCTAGCGCGTACAGTATGTAATTCTGAAAGCTCCGCAGCTTTTTGCTCATCGCCATTTTTAATGGCATCAGCAATCGCTTGGTGTTCATCCCAGATAGTTGAGCCTCGTGAGGATTGCAACACTGCACCCATCACCCGACGCAGGTGCGCCCAGTGTAAATGGGCGCTCTTGGCAATCAGTGGGTTTTCAGAGGCTTCATAGATCGCACTATGAAAAGCAATATCTGCATCGATCAATGCTCTGACGTCTCCCTTTTCAGAAACAGAGCGACCATATTTTATTAATGCCGGATCAATTACACATTTCTTTTGAGCTGCAAGTTTTGCAGCCAAAGAATCCAGTGCACCACGAACTTCATAGAGCTTGTCGATCCATTCAATATTTAAGGCAGTAACCTGCAATCCTCTACCAGGTGCATCTTCAACAAAACCATCATTTTTTAACATCCGCAGAGCTTGCAGTACAGGCAAGCGAGAAATATTCATTTGCTCAGCAATTTCTTCCTGTGTGATGCGGGTTTTGGGCGGTAGAGATCCATCGCTGATGGCATCAAGCAAAGCCTTATAGACCGCTTCAACATAATCGGTTCGAGCTGGAAGTTTGTTGAGTTGAGATAGCATCTTTTTGGGGTCTCAATTGCTTGAAATAATGGGTTTTTAGAGACTGCACCTACTTTAAAAGTATTATATACTCTGTATACAGTATACAAAGTATATAAAACCAGTCAAAAAACAGGAGAAGCACCCAATGTCAGGCAAACAGGAACAAGCAGAGAAAAAAGTTGGTGCCTCTGCAGGAACTTCTGAAAAACCCAAGAAATTAGTTCCCTATGGCGGTTACTACACTAATAAAGTGCCTGGTCACGATCCGGAACTTACAGAAGTAGGTCCCGGCACACCCATGGGCGAATACATGCGTGGCTTTTGGCATCCCGTCTGTATGTCTATTGAATTAACCGACACACCAAAATTTTTAACCATCTTAGGTGAAGAGTTGGTAGCGTTTCGTGATGGCAGTGGAAGCGTTGGTGTCTTACATGCGCACTGCGTTCATCGTGGCGCTTCACTTGAGTATGGCCAAATTCAAGAGCATGGCATTAAGTGTTGTTACCACGGCATGGTGTTTGATGTAGATGGCACTTGCTTAAATGCGCCTTTTCCTAAAGGTGAAGAGGCTGAAGCCGAAAAATATGCTTGTTCCATTCAGCAGGGTGCCTACAAAGCATTCGAAAGAAGTGGTTTGGTATTTGCCTACATGGGCGCTCCAGATAAAGAACCTCCATTCCCAGAGTGGGAGACTGATTTCACAGTAGCGCCTGGTGATGAGCTGGTGCCTTACAGCAATTTCCAGCACTGCAACTGGTTGCAAGTTCAAGACAATGCTGCAGATAACTTCCATACCGCCGAATTACATTCTGCTAAAAACGTAGTAGGGGGCCACTTTCAGGGCACAACGTTTGATGAGGTTGGCTCTCCAACGATGGAAGTTCACCCAGATATGCAGTTTGTACCAATTCATGGTGGTCGGGGCTTAGCCTGCTCTGGTGCGCGTCGTGTGAATAATGACAGACTGTTTATTCGTGTTCAACATCAGGTCTTACCCAATTTGAGTTTGCATGCCTACACGTCTGAAGATGGATCACGTAAAAAATTATTTAGCCGCTTTCATATCATTCGCTGGACGGTTCCTGTCGACGACTTTAATAGCAAGATGATTGGTTGGCGTGTAATGGGGCCTGGTATCGATACGCGTGGTATTGGAAACAAAGAGTTGGTCGGATATGAGTCGATTGATTTCTTAGATGGCCAGGTTGCATTGAGAAGGCCTGAGCGTTTTGGAAATCACACCATTAACGATATTGTCGATATTCCTTCAGACCACAGAGCCCGTCCGAATTACAAGATGGCGCAATATGCGCCTGGTGACTACGAAGCCATTATTAGCCAAAGACCCATTGCAATTCATGCGCTAGAGAACCCTACGAAGTTTGATGCAGGTCCTTATTTGTTTAGAAAGATACTGCGTGATGCTGTTCGTGGTTCTAATGCAGCGGCCAGTGCAGAAGCTTTTGCTGAGTGGTTAAAAGACTTTAATGGCGCGCCGAATAGCTATTGCTCTGGGAATGTTTTTGAGTTGCCCATTGGAGCAACGACTGAAGAAGAGGTAGCACAAAGACGTTTTGTCGCAAAAGGTGTGATTGCGATCATCACAGAAGCCGAGCAGTACAAAGGTGAAGAGCGTATCAACTTTGTGAAGCAAAAAATGGAAGAGCTTGAGCAAACTGCGAAAGCACAATTTAAGCATTAATCTATCAATCAGAGGAGATGGGCTGCGATTGCAGCC
>JBILYO010000219.1:0-3031 GCA_044377685.1 Polynucleobacter sp.
TGGGAAGTAAAGATTGGTTTAAATCTCAATGGCCAGCGCGCTTCCGTAATGCCGGTATAGAGGTCACGGAAGCATTGCCTATTCAAATTGGAAGGTTTCAATTTCGTCGCGCTGATTTACGTTTGCATCGAAAAATATTTGTGATTGATAACGCTATCGTATGGACTGGCAGCATGAATTTAGTAGATCCCCGCACATTTAAGCAAGATTCTGGAGTAGGTGAGTGGGTAGATGCCATGGTTCGCGTTGAAGGTCCAGTAGCGGCACAGTTTGAACTGACATTTGCTTTCGATTGGAGTGTTGATAATCCCAAGATTACCAATTTCAGAGATCAGAAGCCTCAAATGGTCAGTTCTGAGGGTGGAGTTATTGCGCAGGAACTTGCATCAGGCCCGGTATATCGCGACGATATTTTGTATCAAGTGATGTTGTCTGCCATTATTGATGCGCAAGAGGAGTTGACAATCACTACTCCCTACTTTGGTCCAGATGATGGACTAATGCAAGCGCTAATGGCGACTGCTAGACGCGGGGTGAAGGTAACCTTAATTGTTCCAAAATTAAATGATTCAAAATTAGTTGCCTGGAGCAGTAGAAGTTACTACGAGGATCTCCTGAATTCAGGGGTACATATTGCTGAGTTTCATGGTGGTCTTCTGCATACCAAGAGCTTACTGGTAGATCAAAAAGCAGCCATCTTCGGTTCAGTGAATTTTGATCAGCGTAGCCTACGTCTCAATTTTGAAATCAGTCTGATTGTATATAACATCGATTTTTCTTCCAATTTTCAAATCTTGATCGACTCATACTTAGCGCAGTCTGATTACATTGATCCTAAGGTCTGGTCAAAGCGCCCACGTTGGCATCGCTATTTAGAAAACGCTGCCCATCTAACATCACCCTTGCTTTAAATTGCTCCGCTTTCACGCATGCTGGCGATTTCAGATTTAGATATGCCGAGCTCTTTTAAGATGGCATCGGTATGTTGCCCTACAGAAGGAACTGGACCCATCCGATATTCATAGCTGTCATTAAGCCCTGGTGGGAGTAGAGCGGCAATCTGACCATTCGGAGTACCCACTTCTGTCCAGCGCTTTCGCGCCTTCAACTGCTCGTGTTTCCACAAGCCCTCCATATCATTCAGATGGGCGTTAGCTATCTGCGCTTTTTCTAATCGTGCAATGAGTTCTTCAGAGGTGAGCTTGCAAAAACAGGCGTTAATAATCTCCAGTAATTCAGCGCGCTTTTCATTACGCTTGAAATTTTTGTCAAAGCGTTCATCTTTAGCAAGTGCTGAATTTTCTAGAACGATCTCACAGAACTGCACCCACTCACGTTCGTTTTGAAGGCCCAACATTACCGTTTTGCCATCACCTGCTTTAAAAGGACCGTATGGATAAATCGTGGCATGTGATGCGCCATTTCTGGAGGGCGGCTTAGCGCCCTTGTAGGCGTAGTACATCGGGAAGCTCATCCATTCACTCAAAGCCTCTAACATTGAGATATCAATCACCGTGCCTTTACCTGTTTTACCTCTTTGCAAGAGTGCAGCCAGGATATTGGTGTAGGCATACATACCTGCGGCAATATCGGCAATAGAGTTGCCAGCTTTGCTGGGCGTTTCAGGCGTACCTGTAATCGACAGAAAGCCTGCCTCACTCTGAATCAATAGATCATAGGCTTTTTTGTCGCGATAGGGGCCATCATTTCCATAGCCCGAGATTGCACAGAGAATCAAACCAGGATTATCCTTTTGTAAAGCCTCAGCTGTCAGCCCCATGCGCGCTGCTGCGCCGGGTGCTAAATTTTGAATAAAGACATCTGCAGTTTTCAATAAATTCTTTAATACTGCGATTGCTGATTCTTGTTTGAGATCAAGCGTCATACTTTCTTTAGAGCGATTGACCCAAACAAAATGAGAAGAGAGCCCCTCTACTTGTGTGTCGTACCCCCTGGCAAAGTCACCATCTCCAGGGCGTTCAATCTTAATGATACGTGCGCCCAAGTCGGCTAACTGACGGGTACAGAATGGCGCTGCAATCACATGCTCTAGTGCGACAACAGTAATTCCATCTAAAGGGCGAATACTCATATTCAGTATGCTTAAAAAGATCTAGGCAAGCCAAGAATATGCTCGGCCACGTAAGAATAGATCAGGTTAGTGGAGATGGGGGCAACTTGATATAAGCGAGTTTCTCTAAATTTGCGCTCGACATCGTATTCATTAGCAAAGCCAAATCCACCATGAGTTTGAAGACATACATTGGCAGCTTCCCAAGAGGCTTTTGCAGCTAGGTACTTAGACATATTCGCTTCTGGCCCACAAGCTTGATTGTTATCAAATAGCTCGCATGCCCTAAATCGCATGAGGTTTGCTGCTTCAGTTTCAATATAGCTATCTGCAATCGGAAATTGAATCCCTTGATTTTTGCCAATGGGACGATCAAAGACTACGCGATCATTAGCATAACGCCGAGCACGATCAATAAACCAATAGGCATCTCCAATACACTCAGCGGCAATCAGAACACGTTCTGCGTTTAAGCCATCTAAGATGTATCTAAATCCTTGCCCTTCTTCTCCGATTAGATTTTCTGCAGGAATTTCTAAGTTATCAAAGAAGACTTCATTGGTCTCGTGATTTACCATGTTGGCAATAGGCCTAACCTCCATGCCTTTACCAATTGCGTCCTTGAGGTTAACGATAAAAATCGACATCCCTTCAGATTTACGCTTTACTTCACTTAGGGGTGTAGTGCGCGCAAGCAAAATCATGAGATCTGAATGTTGAATTCGAGAAATCCAAACTTTTTGGCCATTGACAATATATTTATCACCTTTTTTAACCGCAGTAGTTTTGAGTTTGGTGGTATCGGTACCGGTAGTAGGCTCAGTAACAGCCATGCTTTGTAAACGTAATTCTCCTGTAGCAATTTTTGGGAGATACATTTTTTTCTGCACATCGGACCCATGGCGAAGGAGGGTGCCCATGTTATACATTTGCCCATGACAAGAACCAGAGTTACCACCA
>JBILYO010000220.1:0-3028 GCA_044377685.1 Polynucleobacter sp.
ATATCCCAAGAATTAAATTGATAAGATGCAAGGTTTAAATTGTATCGATTATGTTCGGCTTACGTAAAACCCTCGGATCTCTTTTCAAATCTAGCCAGACTGATGAAGCTTGGTTTGATGCCCTAGAAGAATCACTGATTCAAAGTGATGTAGGCCTTCCTACGACCGAGCAATTGATCAGTAAATTGCGAAAAGCCGCAAAGTCGGAAGGGGCTTCCAGTTCAGAAGAGTTGCAATCACTGCTCATTACCGAGGTCAGTGAGCTTTTAAAGCCTCTAGAACCCTCACCAAACCCCTTGTACGTCACTGAAAAGACTTCTATTCCAGAGGTTTGGTTGGTGGTGGGGGTGAATGGTGCGGGCAAAACAACCACTATTGGCAAGCTGTGTCGCCTTTTTCAGGTACAAAATAAATCCGTGCTTCTTGCTGCGGGAGACACCTTCAGGGCTGCTGCTCGTAACCAACTACAAGAATGGGGAGGGCGTAACCAAGTGGACGTCATCACCCAAGAAGGTGGAGATGCCGCAGCAGTCGCTCATGATGCAACCCATTCGGCAATCTCTCGTAAAAGCGATATTCTCATTATTGATACTGCAGGCCGCCTTGCCACTCAAGACCACTTAATGGAAGAGCTCAAAAAAGTAAAACGTGTCATAGGCAAGGTGCTTCCTGGCGCACCACACCATACCTTGTTAGTGCTTGATGGCAATACCGGTCAAAATGGTTTAAGCCAGGTAAAGGCGTTTCATGCTGCTCTGGGGCTTACTGGAATCATTGTGACAAAGCTCGATGGCACTGCAAAAGGTGGCGTGATTTGTGCCTTGGCTCACACCCTAGAAGAAGGCCCCACACCAGCAGTTTTAGCCCTTGGCAAAGGGGAAGGTATTGATGATTTAGCCCCCTTTACAGCAGGGCAATATGCCTCTGAATTATTCAATTAAATCAGTACCTTATAGAGATTCATCCGCTTTAGCACTCTCTTGACAAGAGTGCTAAAATAGACTTCTATTAACACCTTATATTGATCAAAAAAAATGGTTCAAAAGAAATCTGATAAACCGAATATGCAAAGGCTGCCTGTGGCGCAGGCTGCAGCGGCATCCGCATTTCCGATGTTGCCATCCCTTGGGGTTGGCACTCTCGATTCTTATATTGCGTATGTTAACCGCGTACCAATGCTGAGTGCTGCGGAAGAGTTACATCTTGCGCAAGAATTTCGTCGTACTGAAAATGTAGATGCTGCTAAAACATTAGTGCTTTCTCATTTACGTTTAGTCGTTTCTGTGGCTCGTCAATATCTTGGATATGGCATTCCGCATGCAGACCTGATTCAAGAAGGCAATATTGGCTTGATGAAAGCTGTAAAACGCTACGACCCAAATAACGGTGCTCGTTTAGTGTCCTATGCAATTCATTGGATCAAAGCAGAAATACACGAGTACATCCTAAAAAATTGGCGCTTAGTAAAAGTGGCAACTACCAAAGCACAGCGTAAATTATTTTTTAATCTCCGTAGCAATAAGCCTACCTTAAGCGCACTTACCCCAGCTGAGATTGAGGCATTAGCAAAGGCCTTAGATGTCAAAGGTTCTGATGTAAAAGAAATGGAAATGCGTCTTGCAGGGGGCGATATTGCGCTAGAGGGTGATGATAATGATGAAGATGCTGCTTATGCTCCGATTGCATGGCTCGCAGATAATCGTCAAGAACCTACGGAGATGATGGCCCACGCCGAAACAGATGCTTTGCAAGGTCCTAAATTAGATCGAGCCTTAATGGCCTTAGATGAGCGCAGTCGGGATATTGTGCAATCACGCTGGTTGGCAATGGATGCTGAAGGTAAAGGTACTAAAACGCTCCATGATCTTGCCAGTGAATATGGCATTTCTGCTGAACGTGTTCGTCAAATTGAAACTGCTGCGCTCAAAAAGATGCGTGGCATGTTACAAGCAGCCTAAACCAACTCTTTTCTCTTTTACTTTAAGAGTTCATTCAAGTCATGTGCCAAGGTCTCAGGGCCTTGTGCATGCTTGATATACAAACGTAGACGTCCCTCTGGATCAAACGCATAACTGCCCGCAGTATGATCCATGGTGTACGAGCCTGGACTCGTGCCAGGCACCTTTCGATAGTAAATCTTAAAGTCTTTGGCGACCTTTTCTAAGGACGCCTCGTCAGCCGGCCTTAATCCTAAAAAACGCTTATCAAATGCAGGCACATACTGCTTCAAAATTGCAGCAGTATCGCGCTCAGGATCCACTGTCACAAAAAGTACCTGAACCTTGTCAGCCTTAGAACCCAAGAGTGTCATAACTTGCTGCATCTCAGTTAAGGTAGTAGGACAAACATCAGGGCACTGGGTATAGCCAAAGAACATCACTACAACCTTCCCTTTAAAGTCTGCCAGGGTTCTTACCTTTCCATCAGGATCTAACAAGCTAAAGTCTTTTCCAAATGCTGTACCGCCAGTGATATCGATATTCTTAAATTCTGGCTTAGGGCTGCATGCGGTTAAGGTCAACAATAAGAAAGTAATAAAACCAGCGCGTAAAAAAGTAAGGTTCATATTAGAGGAAATAATGGTCAACTAGTAATGCTACAAATAGTAGCGATAAATAGGTAATGGAGAAGCGAAAAGTTTTCTTCGCCAAAGCATCGCTATAAGAAATGAATAATGCAATCACATAGAATAAAAATATCAAACCTAAAATAATGGCGGAAACTAAATACACTGTGCCGCTCATGCCGTAAATATAAGGAAGCAAAGTAGCAGCGATCAATATCAAGGTGTAGAGCAAGATATTCAGTAAGGTAAATTGCTCTCCATGTGTCACGGGTAGCATTGGTAATCCAGATTGCACATAGTCATCACGACGATACAGTGCGAGAGCCCAGAAATGGGGTGGCGTCCAGACAAAAATAATGAGCACCAAGAGCCAAGCTTCGGCAGAAAGTGTATTGGTGACAGCGGCCCATCCAAGTGCCGGTGGCATCGCCCCTGAAAGCCCCCCAATCACAATATTTTGCG